>NZ_CP103300.1:2860000-2912500 GCF_025562755.1 Endozoicomonas euniceicola | reverse complement strand
GCGGCGGTGCATTCTAGCGAATCCGTTTTTGATGTCAACCACTTAACTCGTTCTAAAAAAAGTAAGTAGCAGATCAATCTGGATTCGTGACTGAAACTTCAGATGGGCTTCGTTAGAAGCGGCTTTGGAAGTGATGTCCCGATCAGTGGAGGCGTAGTATACGCAGAAATTGATCTATGGCAAGCAGTAATTGAAATTAATCACGCCTATCGCAGTGAAAGTCGTACTGAAGGCAAGCGCCCTGAAAAACAGGTTCTACATCTATATAGGAAGGACGCTTTATACTTTCAGGCTCGACGGAAATCGAATGAGACGACCTCTGCAATCGCTTTCTTCCCAAGCATAAGCATCAAGAGTCGATCTATGCCAATAGCAACCCCGGCGCAATCTGGTAATCCATGCTCCAAAGCCGCAATCAGGTTCTGATCGTAAGGGTAAACAGGGTATCCCTGAGTCTGCCGCTTTTCCAGCTCATTAATAAAGCGGGCTTTCTGTTCCATGGCATCGGTAAGTTCATGATAACCGTTGGCCAGCTCTACACCATTAATAAACAACTCAAACCGGGCTGCTACTTTATACCCTTCTTTATCTTTATGGGTTCGAGCCAGTGCCGACATGCTGGCAGGGTAGTCATAAACGTAAACACCAGCCAGTGTTTCCGGAGAGCTTTTCCCAAGGTTGGGTTCGATAACGGTAGAGAACAACAGGTCGAGGCAGTCATTCCGATCCAGATCGTTTAGCTGAGCATCTACATGGTAATGAACAAGCTCAGTCAGATCGCTTGACGTTGCTGTATGAGGGTTTATTCCAAGATACTGGCTGAATATGTCGCTGTAACTGACCCGGCTAACTTCCACAAAGGCAGAGACAGAACCGAGTAAGGCTGTCATATCGTCCATTAGGGTCTGTTGATCCATCCCAACCCGATAATACTCAAGCATGGTGAATTCAGGATTGTGCCTACCACCTGCTTCACCGTTACGAAAAACCCGGCCAAGAGAGTAGATATCGCCACTGCCGGCAGCCAACAGTCTTTTCATCGCAAACTCTGGAGACGTATGCAGATAGCAATCCTTTTCGTACCCCTCTCCTAAAGGTTTGTACTGAACCTGAAAGCTATCAATAAACACATCGACGGTTGCAGCGCCTGAAAGCATTGGAGTTTCAACTTCCAGAACTGAATGATCGTCAAAGTACTGCCGTATACCTTTAAGCAGCTCTGCTCTTCTGCGCAGCGTCACTAACGAAGCGGAAGGTTGCCAGCAGTTCTTAGAAATAGCATCGCCGATCATCGGCTTATTACTCCTGTTTTAGAATCATTCATAGGATTCATTTCTATACTTAAAAAGCAATTGATTGTAACAAGGAAGTGAATATGATGTTGTTTAAGAAAATCCCAGCCATTCTGGCAATGAGCCTGATACCCACATTAGCCATTGCCTGCCCTTACTCTAAACCCAATAACCCTCAGCCACCTGCCGCATGTTCTATTCCCGACGGCGTCTATGTGTTAAGCGGCACACTCTCAACCGCCTCCAATTATACGATGCTGGCCTTTGTTCAGGATGCGTCTGCAAGGATACTTATTAAAGATAAAGCTGGAAACAGTGACTTTATTATTACCTCTAAACGCCCCAAGCGTGGTCCCCGTCATCACAGAAGAGGTATGACTCATGCTTCAGGTGGGCCAGATGCCCACGGGCATCACCACCGGGGTGGTCATGGTAAGCATCGTCGTCCCGGAGGGCATGGGAAGAAACACGGAAGACCTGTCATGTGCCAGGGAAATCAGATAAAAGTCTGTTTTGGTCCTGAATCTAAAAAGGCGATAGCCACTCCCAAAGGGCTGACAGGAAGCATGCAGCTGACTCATAGCAATGGTCAACTGTCTGGATCAATCACCCTGAATGGTAGTCTTAACGGTAAGAATGATGTTCAGCTGATCAGGCAAAATCGTTAAAACGCCTGGCATCGGGTTTAAACAACAAAAAAGGGGAAGCCGTCTATTGCTTCCCCTTTTTATATAACGAAGCGATACTTACTTCACACGACCCACGTACTCACCGGTACGGGTGTCGATCTTCAGCTTTTCGCCTTCAACGATGAACAGCGGTACTTTAACGGTAGCCCCCGTGGACAGCTTGGCTGGCTTGGAACCGCCCTGGGCGGTGTCCCCTTTCAGACCCGGATCGGTTTCTACCACCTCCAGCTCGACAAAGTTAGGAGCCGTCACAGACAGTGGAGCACCGTTATACAGAGTTACGCTGTATACTTCCTGTTCCTTCAGCCAGTCGATGGTGTCACCCACCGCAGCTTTGCTGGCAGCGTGCTGCTCGTAAGAACCATCCGTCATCATGAAGTGCCAGAATTCACCGTCGGTGTACAGGTACTCCATGTCATAGTCCATTACGTCAGCTGCTTCGATGCTTTCGCCAGACTTGAAGGTACGCTCCCAAACCCGGTTACTCATCAGGTTACGGAACTTAACGCGGTTAAAGGCCTGGCCTTTACCGGGTTTAACAAACTCGTTCTCGATCATGACGCATGGGTCACCTTCGAGCATTACTTTAAGTCCTGAACGAAACTCGTTGGTACTATAACTAGCCATCAGTCGCTACCAGTGAATACAAAAACCTCTATGATAACCCGTTCCGCACCCGGTGTGCATACTTGCAACCAACAGACTGCCTCTGACAGCTGGCAAATGCAGTTGGCAAACTGTGTGACTCAACCAGAAAAGTTGCTGGAACTTCTGGGTCTGAGCCCGTCTCTTTTACCTGCGGCGGTCAATGCCAGTAAAACGTTCGCCATGCGGATTCCCCGTTCATATATAGCACGTATGGAGTACGGCAACCCGAATGACCCTCTGTTAAAACAGGTTTTGCCTCTGGAGCAGGAACTTCAGGAGGTGGCTGGCTTTGGGATCGACCCCCTGGGCGAACAGGATAAAAATCCAACCGAAGGGGTGATCCATAAATACCACGGGCGTTTACTGCTGATCACCAGTGGTGCCTGTGCTGTCAATTGCCGGTTTTGTTTTCGGCGGCACTTTCCGTATCAGGACAATCAGCTAAGCGGCCGTCATCTTGAAGAAGCCCTGAATTATATAAAGAACAACCGTTCTATCCGGGAAGTAATCCTGTCTGGAGGCGATCCTCTTGCAGCCAGTGACCGACGTTTACGGCAGCTGGCTGAAGCATTGGCGGATATTCCTCATGTTAAAGTGCTGCGAATCCACACCCGACTGCCCATTGTTCTGCCCGACCGTGTTACCGATGACATGCTAAGCTGGCTCGGCTCGACTCGATTGAAAACCGTCATTGTGCTGCACTGCAACCACGCTAATGAGATCAACGGCAACGTCAAAACGGCCATTGCCCGTCTGAAACAAGCGGATATTACGGTTCTGAACCAGACGGTTCTCCTGAAAGGTGTTAACGATACCGTCGTTGCACTGGTTGAACTGAGCGAAGCCCTGTTTGATGCAGGCGCTATGCCCTACTACCTGCACCTGCTCGATAAAGTGCAGGGGGCTGCGCATTTTGATGTTTCCAGAGAGTCGGCTCAAGACCTGGTCAGGGGCATGATGGAGCGCTGTTCTGGCTACCTTGTTCCCAGACTGGTTCAGGAGATAGCCGGAAAGACCAGCAAGACGATTATTCCTTTGAATTGATTAACGGTTTCAGCTTAAGCAAAGGCTGACTATCGAAAAGAATATTCAGGGCTTACAAAATCGTTCATTCAATGACTTTTTATAGGCTTTTTATAGGGAAAGGCAATTTTTATCACCAAAGGTGACGAAAATTGCCTGCTCTGTTCACGGCTGTTTATGATGAATAAATACCTGAAGGTTTTTAAGTCGACAAAATCAGGACTTTCCCATGGACACGCAGATTGAAAGGACTCAGCTGCAGGTACCTGAACGCAACCTTAAGACGCTGACTTTTTGTAGTGCGGATGCACAATCATTAAATCAATGGCTTCAGGCATTGCCGAGAACGAACCTGCCCGATTGTGCCAAAAAACTGGGTTTTGCCCTCAAGGAACTGGCAAAACTTAATACGACGTCAAAAGAGTTGTTCGGACTGATTGAACTGGTTAGACCTGTTGTTTATTTCATTACACACCAGATAAATCGTAACGAGCTGACTGAAGGCATTATCCACAGCGAACAACAGCTGTCTTTGTTAGGGAAATGTCAGCAACTGCATTTGCTACTGTTCGGCTGCTACAAGTCTGTTGTCGACATTTATATCAAAAACAGTGACTACAGTGCCCTGCTGGCAGCGCCACTGCACCGGGCAATAGCTGAAAGCCACAGCCTTCTTCTGCTTATGCAGGAGCATTACCGGGGCATGCCCGAAACCGTATGGCTGGATACCCACAAGCTGGTTTACATTGCTGAGGAAAATGACATGCAGCAATGTAGCCTTGATGACCCACTGACGGCCAGTGCCCGAGAGCTGACGATCATTGATCAATATAAACGAATGCTTCTGTTAAGCCATTGCCGTTCTAACCAGTTACACCAGGCAGAGATTCGTCAGGTCAATAAAGCCCTTTGCTTATGGGCACCCCATGGCAAACTTCTGGACCAGCCGGATCAGAACTGCTGGTTTATGGTAAATACACTATCCGATGAAGGCCTTTACCACACATTAACCGAAACCAGCAATGAACACCCTGGGCTAAAAGGTATGGACACCCGGGTTCTCAGTGCTCACCTGAAAAAAATGGTCAGCTCTATTGACGAAAAAAAACCGGCTACTTTGTCAAAAAAACTGATTCTGCATCTGGCTTCTGCCTGGGGCGCAGCAATACAAAGGCAGCATATTCGCCAGGAAGGGTCTGAAAGCTGTTCATTTGCTTACGGCAGTAGTGCCTCTCATTATTATTTATCAGACAAACAGGTATTTGATGATCTGGTCAAAAAGCATTCAGACTCTCATAAGGCCGGAAAAAGCGGTTTTATTCCAGATAAAAGTGATATCTGGGAAGATGCACATGATGTTGACCAGAAAACAGGGGTATCCGAAGATAAGGCCTCTCTGGATTTTCAAGCGACTACCACCGGATCTCCACTCTACCCCTGCTTTTCTGGAAAAGTGCTTAACACCAGTGCTGGCGGCTACTGTTTACAGATGAGGGCTAATTCGGAAATAACTCTGGTTCCGGGCGAGCTAATTGCCGTACAGGAAGGAGCGCAAACCAACTGGATACTGGCGAGCGCTCGCTGGGTACACTCTATAGACGACAATAATATTATGCTTGGTGCGCAGTTGCTCAGTGCCAATACCAGACCCTGTGCGATAACGCCGCTCAAGAAAACCCGGGATGCCAGCCACTATCAAAGAGCTTTCCTTCAGCCCGCCATGCCTGCCCTGAATAAACAGGCAACCCTGATCACACCACGCATACCCTTTACAGCCGGGATGAAGTTTATTCTTCTGGAAGGTGGAAAGATCAGAAAAGGTCAGTTACAGGAGTGCATAGAATCAACACCGAGCTATAGTCAGTATCAGTTTCGATTTCTGGATAGTTCACTATAAGGTGCAAGAGTGTTCAGGCTGTACCCTTTCATCAAACTGACTGGTTTTGTATTAGCGTTGTTCAGTGCTGGCTGTAGTACCACTGAAAAAGTGATGGACTCATGGCGGGGACATCATATAGAAGAAGTTGTCGTAAACTGGGGAGCTCCCAGCTCCAGTCTGAAGCTTACCGATGGCAGAAGTATATATAGCTGGATTTCAAACTGGGGCTCTGCTTATCTTCTGAATACCTGCCGACAGTCTTTTACAACGGATCAAAATAATATCATTCAGAACTGGCGTTTTACCGGTTGCCCACAATGGCAGACCCTTTCGGTGAAAGATATATCGGAATTATTTCCGCAAAAAAAATAGATATGTGTTGTTTATCCATCTTAATAAGAAAAATCTCACCAAAACCATGATCCAGACCCAATCACAGGTATCTGTTTCAATAACAGGGTAACAGTGCCCTCTACAATTCCAAGAATGCTTTCCATTTTAGAGTTCACGGTTTCAAGACCTTCAAACAAAGGCTTGAATCGTTTTTTTTGCAATTCTCCGCCTTTGGATAGAACAGCACCCGCAAATATCGTATTTGGAGGAAGTCTGGGGGTTAATTCTGTTTCTTGATAGGACTCATCAAAAGAAAAGTGCATATCAGGGTGCATCATTGCCATGTCGTGCAGAGAGTCTCCGGCAGAGCTGATAATTTTTATTTTTCCTTTAAATGAAGAATGTTCATTTGACAGCCAGTTCATTAATCTGGAAAAAGAGGCACCCTTATTATAATGCCTATGATACAAAAAAATGATACTTGTATTGTCTTCATACCTTTCATATCTTTGATGCCAATAGTCATACTTTGATTCTGATTGTGTAATGCTTTTCATTATCCTGACAACCTTTTTTATATTTGTATCACTTGTATCACTTTCTTCATCACTTGCATTTTCGGAAGGCTGACATTCATTTTTTAATGAATGGGGTGAAAAGGCAACTTCACAACCATTGATACTTAACAGCTCATGATGTTCCATATAAAAATATTTATCATTTTCAGAATTATCAAATACAAGTTTATCGCCATTGAAAAGCGGGTTGTTTGCAAACTTATTAAATAAGTAATAGGAACCTTCATCAGCAATGATTATATCTGGCTTGGGGATGGGCTTAGACCATCTTTTAAATGAGAAATCATTAAAAGATTTGTCGCGACCCGTATTATAAATAAGTAGCAGCTGCTCACTCTCTCTTAGCTCCTGAAATACGGTGGTCAGCTCAGCACTCAAGTCTTCATCATCTTCACTGGAATGATAATAAATGGTTCCATCAATATCCCACACAAGAATTAATACCCATTCGGGGTTCTCAGTCATGATTTTTCTAAGTTCTTCTAATTGCAGCTTTAAATTGTAAAGGTTTTCTATTCTTTTCCTCTCTTTATCATTTTTTCCCATTGTCATAAAAAATAAATAAATTTGATTGTAAACCGATGTAAACAGGTTAACCGCAAAACCTTTCCAGGTATTCCGGGAGTTTGAACTTGATAAAAGTCTGCCACCCAGACCATCAACTTTAGAGATATTACAACCTGCGTTTTTTATTTTCTGATTACAAAAACTTTGTGAAACTGCATTAATGTTCTCATTCCAAACAGAGGTTCGCATGATAAGCTGGCCTGAAGAAAACACATCAGTGCTAACGATTAACAACAAACTTGAGAAAAGCACCTGACACCATAAATAGAGTTCCACTTTAACTCTTGGCAGCTGTATTGTTACCACCAGTCCCTCTCCAAGTATGAAATGCATATGAAGTAGGGACAGAGTAGATGATCATCATAAATTTTGCTTTTAAATTGCTGATACCCATTACCAGCTCAGAGTCTCCAGGTCTTTTTCCCTGAAGCCCAACAGATAGAGAATGCTGTCCAGCCCCAAAGTAGAAATAGACTGTCGTGCATTTTTCTGCACCAGAGGCTTGGCACGAAAAGCAATACCAAGACCCGCAACACTCAGCATCGGCAGGTCATTAGCGCCATCGCCCACAGCGATGACCTGATCCAGTAAGATATCTTCTTTGTCGGCTATCTGCTGCAAAAGACTGGCTTTACGTTCGCCGTTCACAATATCGCCCTTTACTTTGCCCGTGACTTTGCCCTCTTTGATATCCAGCTCATTGGCATACACATAGTCGATACCCAGCTGTTCCTGTAGATGCCGGGCAAAATAAGTAAACCCGCCAGACAATATGGCGGTTCGATAACCGAGTGCCCTCAGGCTATTGATCAGCCGCTCAGCCCCTTCCGTCATGGGCAGTTTCTCTGCAATACCCTGTAACACCGATTCATCTAGGCCTTTCAGCATAGCCAGACGTTCACGAAAACTGGCATTAAAATCGAGTTCGCCCCGCATTGCCCGCTCTGTGATCTCTGCCACCTTTGCCCCGGCTCCGGCAGCGTCAGCCAGCAGGTCGATCACTTCGGCCTGAATAAGCGTTGAGTCCATATCAAACACAACCAGCCGTCGGTTCCGGCGAAAGACCGTGTCTTCCTGAAAAGCGACATCGACATCCAGCTCAGATGAAATATGCAAAAAGTCAGAACGAAGTTTAGCCAGATCAGGGGTGGTGCCACGAACAGAGAATTGCAGACAGGAGGACAGGCTGCCCTGCTCTTCCCGTTTCAGGGAACGGCGCCCAGAAAGACGACGGATATCATCAATATTCAACCCGTGCTCTGCCGTAATGCTCGATACTCTGGCAATCTGTTCAGCGGAGACATGCCGGGCCAGCAGTGTCAGAATATATCGTTTTTTTCCCTGTTCACTGACCCAGTGCTCATAGTTTTCATCAGAAACTGGTTGATAATTAAACTGCAGATTGTGTTCATGAAAATGGAACATCAATTCTTTGATGACCGGTGCCGCGCCTTTTCCTTCAGGCAAGCGAACCAGAATCCCCCAGGTTAATGTGGCATGAATAACCGACTGGCCAATATCCAGAATTTCCAGGCCATAGTCAGCCATAATGGAGGTAATAGAAGAGGTCAGTCCGGGTTTATCCTGTCCGGTGACATTGATCAGTAATATTTCGCTCACTTTTTATCCAGCTATTTAATTGTCTGATACTTGCTCTGGTTTATTCGTTGGTCTCGGAATGATTGTTTGCACTTTGCACCCTGTCAGCATGCAGTCCAAACAAATAACCTACTATTCCGCCAAATAAAGGCGCAACAACAAAAGCTATAATACGCATCGGGTCATTAGGTTGTCTGTCCGCAATCAGGGAAGGGTAAAGCATAAAACCCCAAACCCCTCCCCAGCCGCTATAAATCATCGCACTAGAAGGAAGCCTTGGCTGCTCTTCGCCCTCTGCCCCCAAGGCTGACTTTTGAGCACAAACCACAAATAGTATTGCAGAAAACACAACTATTAAAGCAGGTTTCATTGCTTAAGCCCTCTTTTAAAACTACAGCTGTATAATTGCTGATAGGCTGTCATCATAGAAGATTAATTTGCTTTTATTATCAGGAGATTCGGCTTTGCAATCGCCGATTAATTTCATCAAACACATCACCGATCGATTGTATTCGCTGTCGATACGAAACCAGTTACTGCTGATTTTCAGCCTGTTTTTTATTGCCGTGGTCGGCAGCAGCGGCATGATTATCCGCTCAGAAATGAATACTGCCAGCCAGCACCAGTCTGACACCATTGGCGCTTTACTGAGCCAGCAAACCGCCAGTGCGGCTACCGATATGCTGGTTACCGGAGACCGGTTAAGCCTGAGTGTTCTTCTCAATCAGCTGGTTCAGACGCCTTACGTTGCCAGGGCTGCGATTTACAGTATTGATAATCGCAAAATTGCCAGCTCAGAAAGTGAAGAGTCCACGACGACTTCCGGACAGACCTATTCATCGCCCATACACTATCAGGACGTTATTGCCGGTTATGTACGCCTGCAGCTGGACGAAGCCCTGTTAACCAAAAACGCCCGTGATGCGTTAGTGGTGATTAGTGCCGTCAGCCTTATCCTGTTGGTTGCGGCATTGATTTTCCTGCACACCTACGCCACAACCCTGAGTAGCAGGCTTGAACTGGTGTTGCGGCAGTTAAGAAGTTTATTGCAAACACCACTTATTAACCGGGGTAAATCCGGCAATGAACTGACCCTGCTGGCACACTTTGTGGAACAACAGCTCACTGAAAAACTGGCCAGCAGCAAGCCCGAAGATGAAGAGCCGGAAGTCGAGCAGGATGAAACGTCTGTGGTCGTCTGTGTACGCAGCAAAAACCTGACGCGGCTACGGCAGTTGATTTCCCATCAGGACATGATGGATATTCTCCACACCCACACCTTCGCCATTGAACAGGCTGCCAGCCTTTATAACGGTGAAATAAGTTACACCCCGGAAGGTAATGCCTATATCCGCTTTTCCAGCCTCGAAAGCAGTGGGTTTGTACAGGACGCCCTGAGTTGCAGTCTGTTAGTTGAATCGGTCAGTCGAGTGATTGGCGAGAATGCCATTGTCAAAATTCAGGTCGGTATCGGGCTTTGTGTCAGCGATGAAATTCCAGACTTTCCCGGAGACGAGTCTCCCAGCGAGGTAGACAGTGCTGCTGGCAACGCGTTAATGCTCGCCAGCCTGCCGGGAGAAGATAGTTTGAATATGCTGAAAGAGCAGCTAAATTGGCTGCCAGCGGAACTGGCAAAGTTTAGTGCCTCTGAGCATGCAGAAGACATTGTTCAGATAACGGGTATTGCTGAAGAACAGCAAAAACAGATCAATCAACAGGCCTATAATCTGAGCAGGGAACTGGAAAGAGAATAATGAACAGACCTGTTATCGAGTTATTGCAGTCGCATCGTTCTATTCGCAAGTTTACCGACCAGCCAATAGGTGACACCCTGTTACGTCAGCTGATCAGCGCCGGGCAAAGTGCTGCTACCTCCAGCAACCTGCAAGGTGCCAGCATTATTCGGGTACGTAATCCACGAACCCGTGAAGCCATGGCGGAACTGGCGGGTGGGCAGCCTTATGTTGCCAGTGCCGCCGAGTTTCTGGTGTTCTGTGCCGACCTCAACCGTTCAGCTGTTTGCTGTGAAAAGGAAGGTCAGCAACTGGCTGATGGTATGACCGAGCATTTCATCATCGCCACCATTGATGTGGCCCTGTTTGCCCAAAATGTCGTGGTGGCGGCAGAGTCTGAGGGTCTGGGCATCTGTTATATTGGCGGCATTCGCAATAATCCGGCCAAAGTCAGTGAGCTGATTAAACTTCCGAAGCATGTTTATCCGGTATTTGGCCTGTGCCTGGGCTATCCGGACCAGAACCCGGAACTTAAGCCCCGCCTGCCCGTTGGTATGGTATTAATGGAAGAAGAATATCAGCCTGTGGATGAACAGCTGCTGGCTGAATACGATGAAACCATGCGTAACTATTACCACCAGCGGACCAAAGGCAAGCTGAACCGGGTCTGGAGTCAGGAGATGTCAGCCCTGCTTGGTAAGGAGTCCCGCCCACATATGAAAGCGTTTCTTGCCAGCAAGGGTTTCAAGATGCGTTGAGCCTGACTGAATCGATAGCTCCCATGTAAAATATGGGAGCATTTTCTGGATGAACCACTAAAGTCTCATTTCAATGCCACGTTCTGCCATGTATTGCTTGGCTTCGGGAATCGAGTATTCCCCAAAGTGGAAAATGCTCGCCGCCAGAACCGCATCTGCTTTACCTTTTTGAATGCCATCTACCAGATGGTTCAGATTACCTGCACCGCCTGAAGCAATAACCGGAATCGACAGCGCTTCAGAAATAGCCCTGGTGACGCCAAGGTCATAACCTCTCTTCACACCGTCCTGATCCATACTGGTGAGCATGATTTCACCGGCTCCCAACTGCTCCATTTTTATCGCCCACTCAACCGCATCGAATCCTGTAGGCTTGCGACCACCATGGGTAAAAATTTCCCAGCGATCTTCTTCGCCGGGCTGACTCACTTTCTTGGCATCTATCGCTACCACAATGCATTGCGACCCAAAACGACCGGCGGCTTCCTGAACAAACTCCGGGTTAAAGACAGCTGCCGTATTAATGCTGACTTTGTCAGCTCCGGCATTGAGCATGACACGAATGTCTTCCACCTTGCGAATCCCACCACCCACCGTCAGTGGAATAAACACTTCACTGGCCATTCGTTCCACGGTATGAACCGTTGTATCACGACCTTCATGGGTGGCAGTAATGTCCAGAAACGTGATTTCATCAGCCCCTTCATCGTTATAACGGCGAGCGACTTCCACCGGGTCTCCGGCATCGCGGATATCCACAAACTGAACACCCTTTACTACCCGACCGTTTTCAACATCAAGACAGGGAATTATTCTTTTTGCTAAACCCATACACAGCCTTCAGTTGTTAATTCACAAACCGTACACAGAACGGATACTGGTAATAATTCCCACCACTGGCCTTCAGGCCAGCACGAATTATTAATATCAATGCCAGAATAACCACCACCGGCACAAGGGGCAGAAAAAACAGTCCGACAATGATCATTTTCAGGGCAAACCATATCGCAGCCAGCAAGGTCAGGGATATCTGAAAGTTCAGCGCCTCCCTGCCATGATGATCCAGAAAAGCCGACTCATTACGCTTGGTCAGCCAGATCAGCAACGGCACAACAATGTTCATGCCCGGAATCAGAAAACCCAGCAAAGGTAACAGGTGTGCCAGCATGGCTATATTCTTTTCATCCCGGCCCGGAGGTGGGTCCAGATCCCTCATGGGAGGCCATTCATCCATCGCTCAACTCTCCTGGCTCAACACTCCATCTTCCATTTTCAAAAGAACCGCTCAGGGAGTCCACTGCAAAAAGTTTTCCAGCAGTTTCAAACCACTGGCAGCACTTTTTTCCGGGTGAAACTGCACAGCAAAAATAGCATCGCTTGCCAGCGCAACATCAAAACTAACACCGTAGTCACAACGACCAACCGCTACCTCATCATCAACGGCATGAGCATGGTAGCTGTGGACAAAATAAAACCGTTCGTTGTTTTCTATGCCCTCCCACAAGGCATGAGGCTGATGTTGATCGACCCGGCTCCACCCCATGTGGGGAACCTTCAGTTTTTCACCCGCCGGGCTTTTTAAGTCACGCCCAAAAAACTTCACGTTGCCTGACATCACCCCCAGACATTCAACGCCACCGTTTTCTTCACTATGATCCAGCATCACCTGCATACCCACGCAGATACCCAGCAGCGGTCGTTCCGAAGCCACCACTTCCCTGACAACGTCGTCTACACCCTTGTGCCGGATTTCTGCCATACAGTCACGAATAGCCCCAACACCTGGCAATACAACACGGTCGGCCTGCTGGATAGTTTGGGGATCACAGGTAACAACGACTCTGGTATCTCTGCCTGCAACATGCTCCAGAGCTTTACTGGCTGAGTGCAGATTTCCCATTCCATAATCGATAACAGCCACTATTTTCATGGTTTACAGCGAACCTTTGGTCGAAGGCATCTGCCCGGACATACGGGGATCAAACGTCAGAGCCATGCGCAAAGCCCGACCAAACGCTTTGAATACGGTCTCAATCTGATGGTGAGAATTACGCCCACGGAGGTTGTCGATATGCAGGGTAACATTGGCGTGGTTCACAAAGCCCTGAAAAAACTCATAGAACAGATCAACATCAAACTGACCAATATGGGCGCGGGTAAAGTCAATATTGTACTCAAGGCCGGGACGACCTGAAAAATCGATCACAACCCTGGAAAGCGCCTCATCCAGCGGCACATAAGCGTGTCCGTAACGGGTAATACCTTTTTTATCACCAATCGCCTTGGTAAATGCCTGCCCAAGGGTAATGCCTATGTCTTCAACGGTATGATGATCGTCAATGTGATTATCGCCATCGGCTTTTATATCGAGGTCGACCATACCGTGACGGGCAATCTGATCCATCATGTGTTCCAGAAACGGTACGCCGGTATTAAACTGACCTTTGCCTGTACCATCGAGATTGATATCAACCCTGATTTCGGTTTCCAGCGTATTCCGCTCTACGCTAGCTTTGCGCTTTGACATTAAAAAACTCCGGTTCCTGTTTCTTTATCTATCTGTTTATGCAGGGCTGAATTTTTTTGTTTTGCTTGATTTTATATTGAAGCCTATAGCAGAGGCCTGATCATTATAGGCATTAAGCTCTTCACCGAAAACAGGCAGCCAAAACTATCTTTTCCCCAGACCTGTTATCATTCAGCCCGCACGTTTTCATACAGTCCGCCCTTGAGTTTGCTCAACAGGCTGTCCACCTTTCTGCGCTTTACCTGTACCAGCCTGCCAGTTAAAGGACGTTCGCGGTCATTGGTCCAGTGTTTAGACCAGAAATCAGTGGTATCAATACACTGTTCAGGGAAATTAGTCAGGTTGAACTGCTCAGCCTGCTCAATGCAACCGGTCAAAAACTCGTCCACCTCTGACATCAGAATCGGGAACTTTCCCGCTGGCTGAAGTCTGGACGCTTTTTTAGTCGTGTAAATCCAGAACTCGCCTTTTGAAGGAATCACCTGCCCGGTCATCGATGAGATGCTTTTACGGTCCAGACGGGTTCTGCACATCCTTCGTTCGGTTCTGTCATGGGTATTGATGATACCTGGCCTCACTTCGACCAGAATGCCGTTCAACAATTTTCCGGCTTCAGGGGCAACACCAAGCGTCGTGTATTTGCCTTCATCTTTTATGCGGGTCATCCAGCCACGCTGATAACCGCTAATCCACACCGGAAGCTGGCTGTTGTACTTTTTCTTAATTTTTTGTTCTCTAAGGCCTTCATGCATATATTGCCCATAGGCCACCACATACTGAGGCTGTTTTTCATCCAGCACCGGAAAACAGTCAGTATCCATCGCACTTGTCTCAGGAGTAAATAAAAGACTTCCAATTGCCAGCAAGCTGACAAGCAGAGAAACAACGGCCGCACCCGGAACTTTCCTGAGAGTCCACATGACAAAATCCTCACCAAAAAACCTTAGACATAATAGTCGTTTAACGAACCTTGCGAAATTCTCCATCCATAGCCTCTCATTGGGAGCGGCGCGACCTTTGAAGTTTTGGATGGAGATGGATAGCGAGGATTGCGTAGAGCAAGCCCATGTACTAACTTCAGTGCACTGCGAAACCCTGCATAATGGGCTTGGTGGCTGAGACGACAGCCTACTCGACAGACGACAGACAGATAAGCCTCTGGACAAATACTCAAGCGTCACCGTTGCTGGACTAACTACGAGAAACAAATCAGGAAAACACAACCGTTTTCTGGCTTCTACCGCCGATGCGCTGGGACACAGCGTATGTGTAAAGAGTTCCCCTGTCGTGGTTCGGCAACCTGTACGACAGCGAGAGGCTATGTTATTTGACATAGTGGGTCGCACGTAATTCCCGATTAGAAGCCCCCACTAGAATCGGCTTGCCGATTTAGTGGAGGGAGTGTGTCACGTACTCAGAAAATAAAACCTTGTTTTCTTAATCAGGACTTTGCGCCTGACTCACAATATTTTGTGTGATAAAAATAATTCATACACAAGTCTTGCATTCCACTTGCAAATCTGTTCTGTTAAAAGTAATGAATCAGAAGGATCTGGCTCATGCCTGGTCGAGTGCTGTTTACCTGTAAACCACTCAGTCTTTCAGTCGTGGCTGCACTTGTACCCTTATCTGCCCCTGTGGCGGAGGCTTTGTTGTTGCCTCCGAAACCCCTTGCCCTGAGTTCATCCTGGGACTGCAAATCCAACGCTAACAACGACTGGCTGTGTCGAAAAGATGCTACCAGTGAGTACAGTCAGCCTCTGGAAGAGGTGACCAGACAAAGAGAAGATGAGCCTGCACAGGTTCGTGAAAACTATCAATCCATACCAGCCTATCCTCAGCCTCCAGCAGCAAGACAATACCGGGAGCCTCCTTCCACCAGGCTACCGCTGGAACAGTTTTCACCGATCTCACACCGGCAGCCTGTAAACGTTGCGAAAGCAGAAAGCCAGAGCCTGAACCGCCTGTTAAATGCTCAACATGGCAGCTATGTACTGCAATGGCTGGCTGCTCATACCCCAAAACCTCTCAGGGAGTTGCAGAGTTATTACCCTGTTTTACAGGAGGCAGCGATTGTTCAGTACCGTCGAAATGGCAAAGAGTGGTACGTGCTTCTTGATGGCCCTTTCAAAGACAGAAACTCTGCCAACGAAGCACTGCAGGCAGCGCCCCGATCCGGCATGATCAACAAGCTGTATCCCTGGACCCGCTCAGTCGCCAGTATCCAGAAGCTCGATCTTATCCGCCCGGATATCACTGACCCGATTCCGGAACAGCCAGTACTCGCAGATCAATACAGCATGCCGATTGGCTCTCCACAACCAACCGAAACCATGTTTGCCAGTATTGCGCCAGCCTATCCAAGCATGGAGCAGACATCGGATTATTCCTATGAATACCCGGACTACAACACGGTTCCTCAACCTCGGCCCCATGACTACAACATCAGTCCGTTTCAACAGCAGACTCAATACCATCACCAGCAACAAACAGAACCACTGAGGGGCTATCAGCGAAATACTGAACGCCAGTCATCGCGACGCTACCAACGAGAACAAGAGCGAGAACAAGAGCGAGAAAAAGAACCTGAAAATATTCTGGAAGCGCCTCCGGGCAGCTACACCATTCAATGGTTAGCCAGCAGCAAAAGAGAAACCCTTGAGCGGGTTAAACAGCGTTTTCCTTATCTGGAAGACGCTCAGGTCATTCAGTATCGCAAACGAGGGCGTGTCTGGTATGTATTGGCCAGCCCGGCTTATGACAACCTGGCGATGGCAAAACGAGCGCTGGAACAACCAGCCTATGCCCGCATAGCGACCAGGCTTTATCCAAGAGTTCGCCCGGTAGATAAACTGCGGCAACTGGTGGCACAGAGTAAGCCTGCCCCTCAGGATCAACGTATCACTGCTTCCCAACAACGTTCACGCTTGTCCAGACAGCGATCAGCGTCCACTGCACTGCCTGACAGAAGTCGTCCAACCAGCCTTCTGCAGAATTCAGATGGCAGCTACACCATTCAGTGGTTTGCAGCCAACAAGCCAGAGTCCATTAAAAAAATGAAACAGCGCTTTCCTGAACTGGCTTCTGCGGTCACGGTTCATTACCGGCGTAACCAGAAAGACTGGTATGTGCTGTTACAGGGACAGTTCAACAGTAGCAGTGAAGCGTTGTCAATCATAAAATCACCGGTTATGCAGGATGCTGTCAGAGTCCTGCATCCATGGACCCGCCCCATGACCTCCCTGAAAAAACTGGGCATCCGGGAAACCTGACGCCCTTGATAACCCCCTTAGGGGAGTGGCATAACAAACTTTACCGGAGTATCTTTCCTGCTTACTCCCTCTGTGATTGATTGTGAACGTCATGTCCAGCGTTAATGTCACCCCTGAATGCAAACACCTCATTATACTTGCTGCTAAAAAGCTCAAAGGCTCTGAACACAGAGCCTTCATAGCTGAAGTCGCTGAACAGCTCTGTTTTGGTAGTCCACGCCTTACTGAAACCGAGTTCAATTTTGGCCGTCATACCGTTGAACTCGGGATGCATGAAAAACGAACAGGACTTGTTTGTTATGGAAATTACGCATCACAGGGCAAGCCAAAAGCAGAAGTAGCAAACCGTCAACTGGAACAAGACATCCGAAGTCTGGTTGACCCTGAAAGTCAGGCTGACCCGCAGCTCAGAAATACGTTCTCCTATGCTCGCATAACAGCCAGTGCTGTTCGGAAAAAACTGATTGATGAAAAAGGGTGGCAGGAAGAGCAACTTCCCAAAGAGCGTACTTTCTGCAACATGTTGAACCGTATGGGCTATAAACTTCACAAGGTACAGAAGACCACGCCGGAAAAAAAATCCCGGAAACCGATGCCATCTTTGAAAACGTCAAACAAGTAAAAAGCACCGCAAGCCAGAGAAAGCAGAGTCTTCAGATCAGCATTGATTGCAAAGCAACGGTTAACCTTGGAAATTTTTCCAGAGGTGGTAAGGCCAGAGGGGCAGAAGCGGTCAAAGCGCTGGATCATGATATGGCAACCAAAGAAAAAATGATCCCCTTCGGGGTACTCAATCTGGAAGATGATCAGCTGTATGTCTTTTACGGCAACTCTTACAAAACCAGTGATTTTATCTGCGATGCTATTGAGCAATGGTGGGAGCAGGTGAAGGAAGCTAACAGGTATGTCGATGAGCTGGTTATCTACGCAGACAACGGACCTGAAAGTAACAGCCACCGAACCCAGTTTCTTTTCAGAATGGTTGAGTTTGCCAAAAAAGCGGGGCTGAAGATACGGCTGGTTTACTACCCTCCCTACCACAGCAAATACAATCCGATTGAACGAGGCTGGTCTTATCTCGAAAACCATTGGAATGGAAGCCTTCTGAACACAGTAACGTCTGTTTTGGAGTGGACAAAAACAATGGTATGGAAATGCATGAACCCGATAGTGAAGCTACTTGATCAACCGTATCAAAAAGGTGTGAGACTGAGTAAACAGGAATTAGCTGAAATACAGCCTCACATCATTCGCCACCCTGAGTTAAAGAAATGGGATGTGACAATTGTTCCGGAACCGGTAAATTATTGATTGCCGCTCCCCTTAATGGTCATGTAATACCAATCAGCCTATCTTCAACACCTTCAGATCAGTAAACTGAACAGATAACTACTTTATAAGAACCCCAAACACATTCGACCGAGGCGAACCATGAACCGCATTATCAAGTTTTTTGTCTTTGTGGTAGCTGGACTGGCCTTAATTTTAATTATCGCCGCCCTTGTCCTTCCCAGAGTCATCGATCCCAACAATTACCGGGATGAAATCAGCCAGCTGGTTTACGATAACACGGGGCTGACGCTCAGTATTGATGGGCCTATCGGCTGGTCAGTTTTTCCCTGGCTGGGGCTTTCTCTGCAAGACATCAATGTCAAAGGTTCCGGAGAAAAGCCATTCGCTGAACTGGGCAAAGCTGAAGTCAGCGTTAAACTGCTGCCCCTGTTGAGCCAGACCGTAGAAATGCAAACCGCCACTTTGATCGGACTGAAACTGAACCTGATTAAAGACAGCAATGGCAATGGCAACTGGGAAACCGGGCAAAAACCTTCTAAATCTGCGGCATCCGGGTCTGCCAAAAGTACAACAGAAGCATCGACGCCTTCAGACCAATCCGGCGAAAAACAGCCTTTGCAGATCAACATTGCCAACGTCGTTGCTAATGACCTGATCATTCAGTATCAGGATCTTACTACAGGAAAATCCTACACCATTGATCAGGCCAGCCTGACCACCGGTGCCATTCGCAATCAGGAACCTTTCGATTTTGATCTGCAGGCACGCATCAGCAGCAATGAACCAGACCTTGCATTCCAGACGGGGCTGAGCGGTAACGTCAGCTTTGACCTGAAAAATGGACAGTACACCCTGAAAAACTACAAACTCAGCGCCAGGCCGGATATGACTCAGGGCGAAAACATCAACCTTGTGGGCAATGTTAACTACCAGCAGGAGCCGATGAAAATTGACGGCACAATGGATGTTACTGAGTTCAACCCTGCCAGACTGTTGAGCCAGATTAAAGTCAGTCTGCCCCCGATGGCTGACCCGCACGCTTTAAGCAAACTGTCGTTTAACAGCCAGTTCACCACCAATGGCAAACGCTTTGACGCTAATACCCTGAAGCTCAGCCTTGACAGCTTTGTCATTGATGGCAACTTCAAGGTCACTGATCTTGAAACCCAGGCCATGACGTTCCAGTTTTCCGGTAATGACCTGAATCTCGATAACTACCTGCCACCAGCAAATGACGGGGCTCACTCTAATAAAGAAGGTAGCGGTAAAGAAGAGAGCAGTAAGCAAACGGCTCCGGCCACCACCAGCGAAGTGCCCCTGATTCCGGAAGATGCTCTGCGTCCTTTGGATATCAAAGGTTCCCTGAAGCTGAACTCGATGACCGTGGCAAAACTGAAGTTTGAAAACCCCAGCGTTCAGCTCACTGCTAAAAACGGTCGTCAACAGGTTAAAATTAATTCAGCTTTCTACAAAGGCGTCATTGATCTGGACACCAGGCTGGATGTCCGTCAGAAGGGCAATCCAAAAGTATCAACAGTGGCAGGCCTTAAAGGCATTGACCTGCAATCTGTGGCCGAACCGGTTCCGGCGCTGGCTTCTGTGGAAGGCAACCTGAATGCCGATGTGAATGTTACTACCCACGGCCTGCTGCAAAGTACTCTGACCCGAAACCTCAACGGCAAGGTAGGGTTCGGGATTGCCAATGGCGCATTCACCGGAACGAATTTCGACAAACTGGTGTGTGAAGGTATTGCCCGGATTCGCGACAAAGACTTGCAGAAAAAAGACTGGGGAGAATCAACACAATTTAAAAACCTCAGCGGCAGCTTTGATATTCGAAATGGTGTTGCCAGCAACGACAACCTGACCGCAGAGCTGGCTAACATGAACCTGAAAGGCGATGGCACAGTCAACCTGATAGAGCAGGCCATGGATTACCACGTCGGTCTGAATATCAGTGGCGACACGGCTCCGGACAGCGACCCGGCGTGTCAGGTAAACGAGGATTATGCAGAGGTCACCTGGCCCGTACGCTGTCATGGAGAGCTGGGCAAACCGGATTGCGGCCTTGATACAGACCGTCTGGCTGACACCATTGCCGGTCTGGCCAGACAGGAAGTGAAGCATCGCATTAAAGAAGAAATCGAGGAGAAAGTTGAAGGCCCTCTCAAGGATGTTCTGAAAGGTTTCTTTAAGTAATTATTTTTCACTCAGCCGTGAGTCCGGGTAGCGAAGTACCCGGACTGCCCCTCCTATAGCCGCAAGAGCCGCAAGAGCCGCAAGTTCAAAGTCCGCGAGCCGACAATATCAGTTATTACCTTTCCCCGTTGCCGTGGCTGCCATGAACATAGACAAAATCCTTCAGTTACTGACTGACAAAAAAGGCTCCGAATGCTTTTTCACCGTAGGCATTCCACCTAACCTCAAGATTGGTAAATCGATCCATAACATTGGCAACACCGTTCTCACCAGTGATCAGGCGCACCAGAGTATTCGTACTTTTATGGGAGAAGAACGCTTTGGGCAATTCGTCAAAAACAAAGAGTGTAATTATGGCTACAACCTGAAAGATGTTGGACGCTTCCGGATCAGTGCTTTTTTCCAGAAGTCTGAGCCCGGCCTGGTGATTCGCAGGCTTAACTCTTACATTCCCTCATGTCAGGAGCTGTCGATACCCTCACAGATCGCTGACCAGGTATTGCAGGAACGCGGGCTTATTCTGATCACCGGGGCGGCAGGAGCGGGTAAATCCACATCAATGGCGTCCCTGGTTGATTACCGCAACCAGAACAGCAAAGGCCATATCATCACCATTGAAGACCCAGTGGAATACATCCACGACCACAAAAACTGTATTGTTACCCAGCGGGATGTCGGACTGGACACCAAAAGCTATGAAGCCGGTTTGTTTAATGCACTGAGACAGGCGCCCAACCTTGTGGTGGTGGGAGAAATTCGCTCTCCCGGCGTTATGAAACATACCGTTGAATTTGTTGAAACCGGTCATTTATGCATAGCCACCATGCACGCCAATAACACTTATCAGGCTCTGGAAAGAATCATTCACTTTTTCCCACCGGAACAGCACTCTGAAATTCTTATGGACCTGTCACTCAGCCTGCGAATGGTGGTCGGCCAGCAATTGGTCGAGGGAAAAGAAGAAGGCTCGGTGGTACCGGTACACGAAATCCTGATCAACACGCCACGAGTTGCCGACCTGATCAAAAATGGCAATATCGACGAACTGAATGAAGCCGTTCAGAAAGGTAAAAGCCAGGGCATGCAGACCTTTGACCAGACGCTCTACGATCTGGTTAAAGCCGGAAAAATTACCCAGGACCGCGCTATGCTGCATGCCACATCACCAAACAACCTGCGCCTGATGCTGAAAATGGATCAGACACCTTCCTCGAATTTCGGGTCAAACGACAACCTAAGCATCAGCCCTGTGGACTCTGAAAACCAGCAATGGAATTCCTGACTGCCACCTCCCCGGCTCCCGGCAAGCGTCTGTCCAGTCAGGCGTTAAATAATCTCACCACTTTTTTTGCCGCAGTCAATCCCTTTTCGGAATCTGACCAGTATTCTGGATTAACAGTCAGATTAAGCCTCTTTGTCGCTTCAGGCCAGACGGACGATAATGGATCATGGCCTTCAGGCAATACAAACCCGATTATCGATGTATTGGGAATAGGGGCTAGAAAGCATACTTCATAATGTATGTCTTCAAGAACCGGCGGTTCTGAAAATTTATCCATGGTGTTATATACAACAAACCCTGCCATGTCCATTGCATCAATCAAGTAAACATACCCTGGTGGTCGCCAGCGCCTCACAGTGTAGTAGGCTGCATCATAGACATGGACAGTGGTTGATATACCCTGTTTGAACGTATAGCCATAATAACAGGGGCTTTCATCCAGCTCAGAGCAGACTCCAGTCATTAAATGCGCCTGTCTCATTTCCGTAACGGGCTTCAAAAGCATGAAACCCTGTTCAAATATAATGTCCGGGGGTCTGGCATCTCCCCTGAAGACGTATCCGGAAAAGTAACTTTTTGCCCGATACTCTCTGGATGTTACCGCTGGGATAAGTCTGCTGCCAGGTATGGTGGTTGTGTTCTCAAACTTTAAAGCATTGGTCAATTGCAGCACATTCTTTTTTGAAAATATGTTGTCTGTCTGAGAACGACTTCTGGAACCGCGTTTAAACATAGCCTCATGCCCTTAAGGAAGTGACACAACAGAATATACCCTCATTTCCGCAAAGGCGGGAATCTACCACGACAGTGGATCCGCCTTTGCGGGGATGACGAAAGTGTTGCATACATGTTTTTTTAGAAGCTGTTCATAATCTTCTCAACAAGAGTACCAAGAAAGCTAAATGCGTAAATTGAAGACTTGTGTTCAATTTGCGCTCGGTATTTTTCTATAAACGGCGGAAGTCTTCTATCCAGGCAAATGAGCGCTCGACAACCCAGCGCTTCGGGATGACTGCAAAAGTATGAAGTTCGCTCCTTTTTGCTACCTGTACGGAGGCTCCCAGTATTTCATCAGTAGCTTTGGCAAAAGGTTGACCTGTATAGCTGCCATCAACCAACACAGACTCTATCTTTGATAAGGTTGATTTGTTGTTTTCGAAAGCCTTCAGAGCCCTGGCCCTGTCATTTACATCTGCTGTAGCAATAGTGATTGCGTGGGGTTGTCCCTGTGTATCTATAACGATGTGTCGTTTAATTCCGGATACTTTCTTTCCTGCGTCATAGCCTTTATCCAACGCATAAGCGGTATTCTTAACGCTTAGCTATAATAGAATCAAACATCTTCATTTCCTCATTAGAAACTGTGGCTATCCCATGCAACGCCGTAATCTCTTGTTAATTATTTTTTGGTGCTCTTACGCATTCTCTATTGATACAACTGACTACCTCGAAGTTTACGTTATTGAAGGTAAACATCATATGGATCGTCATTTCGTAGCGCTAAAACCTGAAGAGTGCGGTGTTGAGCAATGGTATATTGGCGACGAACATTTTTTGTACAGGAAAATCTTTAATGTCCAGCTCGGTCGTAGTCATAGTAACCAAAACGTTTGGTCGTCACCTTTCTGCGACCAGCCCATCTCCTTTATGGATAGCGAAGGAAAAACACATCATTGCACCATCGTCATATGTCACAAGCATACCGACAGGCACAGACTTGAGCCTAGACAGCCACCCTGCTCCCTGGACGATTACGCACCAGAGTAGCGGATGCGGCTCAGGCACTGAATCCGCCAGCAACTTCTGCTGATGATCAAGGTCGTCTATCCTGGCTACCTTTCAACATCCCGGGCCACCGACTCTTACACCTGTGAGCCCTGAAAGCCAGAAATGGGATTCGTAACCTGAACCGGGATGATACTTTCTCAGCCATCAGCAAGGTCATGTATTAAATAATTCGACCACTTTCTTTGCAGCAGCCAGTCCCATTTCGGAATCTGACCAGTATTCTGGATTAACAGTCAGATCAAACCTGTTTATCGCTTCAGGCCAGCCGGGCGATGATGGAGGATGGCCTTCAGGCGATACAACCCCGACTATCGATGTATTGGGAATAGGGGCTAGAAAGCATACTTCCTGTATGTTTTCAAGAACCGGCGGTTCTGAAAATGTATCCATGGTGTTATATACAACAAACCCTGCCATGTCCATTGCATCAATCAAGTAAACATACCCTGGTGGTTGCCTGTACTTCACACTGTAGAAGGCTGCATCATGGACATCGACAATGGTTGATATACCCTCTCTGAGCGTATGGCCATAAAAAAAGGGGGCTTCATCCATCGCAGGGCTGACTCCAGTCATTATTTGCACCTGGCTCATTTCCGTAACGGGCTTCCAAAGCATGAAACCCTGTTCAAATATAATGTCCGGGGGTCTGGAATCTCCCCTGAAGACGTATCCGGAAAAGTAACTTTTTGCCCGAAACTCTCTGGAACTTACCGCTGGGATATGTCGGCTGCCGGGTATGGTGGTTGTGTTCTGAAACTTTAAAGCATTGGTCAATTGCAGCACACTCCCTTCTGAATATAAGTTGTCTGTCTGAGAACGACTTCTGGAACCGCGTTTAAACATAACCTCACGCCCCTTAAACCAATGGCACTGACTTAAGGCTTCAGCCCTTGATATAAAAAGGCTTGCCCAAGAAGAAAATCGACCCTGAATATTCGTAACCGGAACCCGGATGATACTTTCTCAGCCACCGGTAAGGTCATGTATTAAATAATTCGACCACTTTCTTTGCAGCAGCCAGTCCCTTTTCACAACCTGACCAGTACTCCGGGTTAACAGCCAGATTAAGGCAGGAGAGTGTTAAGCTGTTAAATATCAGGTACGGGCCGTCAGAACATACGACCCCGACTACTGATGTATTTGGAATAGAAGATAGAAAACATATTTCACTGTTTTCTGTAAGAAATGGGCCCTGCTTATCTGGTACAACAAACCCTGCCATGCCCATTGCATCAATCAGGTAAACATATTTGCATCCAGATGCTGCAAATGTCTTGAAGTTCGTAGCGTATTTGGATGCTTCGAGTACAGAGACGCTGGTTGATATACCGTCTTTTCCCGTTAAGCCGGGAAAGTGGGCAAAAGGACTGGTTCCAGTCATCATACGCACCTGATCCATTGACTGCACTGAATACTGCAGCATAAAGCCCTGCTCAAATATAATGTGCGGAGGTCTGGCGTCTCCCCTGAAAACGTATCCGGAAAAGTAACTTTTTGCCCCAAAGTCCCTGGAGCTTACCGCCGGGAAATGTCGGCTGCCAGGTATCATGTTAGTGTTCTGAAACTTTAAAGCATTGGTCAATTGCAGCACATTCCCTTCTGAATATAAGTTGTCTGTCTGAGAACGACTGCTGGAACCGCGTTTAAGCATAACCTCATGTCCCTTAAACCAATGGCACTGACTTAAGGCTTCAGCCCTTGATATAAAAAGGCTTGCCCAAGAAGAAAATCGACCCTGAATATTCGTAACCGGAACCCGGATGATACTTTCTCAGCCACCAGCAAGGTCATGTATTAAATAATTCGACCACTTTCTTTGCAGCAGCCAGTCCCTTTTCACAACCTGACCAGTACTCAGGATTAACCGCCAGGTTAAGCCTGACGGCCACTTCCGGCCAGTCTAATATTAATGGACGCAAGCCTTCAGGCCATACAACCCCTATTACCGATGTATTGGGAATAGAGCATGGAAAGCATACTTCATTGATTTCTTTAAGAATGGGAGGTTTTGAAAATGTTTCCGGGTCATCAGATACAGCAAATCCCCCCATGTACATTGCATCGATCAGGTAAACATACCCTCTAAATTCAGAGGCCTTACGGTTATTAGCATACAGAGACGCATTACAGACACAAACGCTGGTTGATATACCTTCTTTTCCCGTAAAACCGGGAAGGTTATTAAAAGGACTGGTTCCGGTCATCATATTCATCTGTTCTATTAACTGCACTGAATACTGCAGCATAAAGCCCTGCTCAAATATAACGTCCGGAGGTCTGCTATCTCCCCTGAAGACGTATCCGGAAAAGTAACTTTTTGCCCCAAACTCTCTGGATCTTACCGCTGGAATATGTCGGCTGCCGGGTATGGTGGTTGTGTTCTGAAACTTTAAAGCATTGGTCAATTGCAGCACATTTCCTTCTGAATATAAGTTGCATCTATGAGAACTGCTTCTGAAACCGATTTTAAACATAGCCTCATGCCTCTTAAACCATTTTCATTCAAATGACCCAAACTTATGAATAAGAATAATATTCAATCAATTTCTGGCATTTCTGGAACGTTATACTATAACAAAACACTGCATAAGCCTTGTGCTCCAACAACAACTTCACATAGAGCAAACCGCAGTGAATAACCGGTGTATCACTAAAAAAAACCTCTCTCTAGCCGTCTTTCTTGGCTACCTTTCAACCTCTAACGCCATGGACTTCAACCCAAACTACAGCTTGATACTTGATGGTCATTACAAGTCTGAAAAGAGTGCCCTCAGCGAAACCGACAAAGGTTTTGGACTCGGTCACGTTGAACTGAGTATCAGCTCCCCAATCGACGACCTTTTCTTTGGAAAATTAACCGCTGTCCTCCATACCCATGACAGCAAAACGGAACTAGAAGCGGAAGAAGCCTTTATCCAGACCCTGACACTGCCCGGAGGGCTTTCCGCCAGGGCGGGTCGTTTTCTGTCTGACTTCGGTTATCTTAACAGCCAGCATACCCACACGGATTCGTTCACAGAACGTCCGGCGGTTTATCGTGCCCTGTTAGGTTCTCATTATTTCGATGATGGCGTACGAGTCAGTTACCTCATGCCCACAGACATATACTGGAACATTGGGGCTGAAGCTTTCAGCGGCAAAAAACTGCGGGCGAATAACATCAAAGATCCGAATTCAGTCGGGGTATATAACTTTTTCACCAAGATCGGTGGCGACTTCAATCATGAGCACAGCTGGCAGATTGGTTTCAACTATCTTCATAATGAAAATGGAACCAGCCCCTGGAGTCGTCCGACAGAACATCATCAACACGATCATCACAAGCACGATGATGATGAACATCATAAGCATGAGGATGATAAACATCATGAGCATGATCACCATCATGAAGAACACCATCACGACGCTCATCATGAACATCCGCACGCAGGTGGAAACCCGCATCACGGCCATGATCACCATCACTGCCACAAAGCCTCTTACACAGGCAAAGACCTTTATGGTGTGGAAGCTGTCTGGAAATGGGCTCCTGAAGGGAATTACAAATACCGCCATCTGAGCCTGTCCGCCGAATACCTTCAGGCAAGAAATATTACTGATAACAAAACCATCAAAAGCACCGATGACAAACACGACGGCTGGTATCTGAGCAGCGTCTATCAGTTTGCGCCACAGTGGGCGACTGGTGTTCGTTATGGGGAATTTAACGGTTTAAAGGTTGAAGACGACCACCATCACAAACACTCACTAAAGGAAACAGAGTTGATGCTGTCATGGAGTCACAGCCATTTCTCCACCCTGCGCCTGCAATGGACACACCAGAAAGGCAAAGGCCTGGGACACATCAACGACAACATCATCACTCTGCAATATGTAATGTCTTTAGGGGCTCATGATGCGCATCAGTTTTAACACCCTTTTTAACCCCTTTTTTAGCCTCTTTTTTAACAATGAGGACTGTCGCTGGTTACTTCTTACGCTGGGAATAATTCCTGTCCTGACCTTTATTCCTGAAGCCAGGGCGTTAAATATTCTGACCTGTGAACCCGAATGGAAAGCCCTGGCAGAACAGATTGCCCCCCACAGTAACGTTTACAGTGCCACCTCCGCACTCCAGGACCCTCATCACATAGAGGCAAGACCGGGGCTGATTGCCAAAATGCGCAGTGCCGATCTGGCCATCTGCTCCGGAGCGGGTCTCGAAGTGGGCTGGCTTCCCCTGCTGCAAATGAAATCAGCCAATGCCCGGGTTCAAAACGGCAAAGACGGTATGTTCTACGCGGCTGAGCAGATAGATACCATTGGCAAACTCAAAAACGTTAATCCCACCATGGGCGATGTTCACCCTGAAGGAAACCCACATTTTCATCTTGATCCCTATCGCTTAATGACCGTTGCCAATGCTCTGGCAGAACGAATGGCAAAAATCGATCCGGATCACAGGGAGTCTTACAGGAAGAACATTGAACAATTTGATGAGCAGTGGCAGAGAAATATCCGGAAGTGGGAACAGGAAGCCACCCCCCTGAAGGGCATGCAGGTGGTCGCTTACCATACCAGCTTCGAGTACCTGTTTCAGTGGTTAGGCATATCCATGGTAGGCGACCTTGAACCCAAACCGGGGCTGCCACCGTCCAGCAAGCATTTGTCCAGACTCTTGAATCTGGCTAAAAACACACGAGTGGATGCTGTCGTTTATGCCTCGTATCAGGATAAAAGCGGAGCAGAATGGCTGAGTAAACAGATCGGCGTGCCCGCCATTAAGCTGCCCATGTCGGTCAATGACAATAACAAGAGCCAGGCTCTGACAACACTCTATGATGATCTGATTGATAAACTACTGAAGGCTATTGAAAGCAATGGTTGATATCAGTCTTGTGACCATACTGCTGCCATCATTCTGTGGTGGTGTTCTGATACTGATCAGCCATCTGATTCTTGGACGACAGGTGCTGAACAGAGGCATTGTCTTTATGGATCTGGCTGTGGCCCAAATTGCCGCCATGGGGGCTGTCATTGCTCACATCATGAATAAAGCACTGGAGAGCTCCCATAACCATTTACAGGAAACCTTTAAGAATGGGCTGGAAACGGTTATGCCGTTTGTTTTCTCAATAGCTGGCGCATGTCTTATATCAAAACTGTCCCGTCATGCTGCCACGGAGCTGGAAGCGATCATCGGCTGTATTTATATTCTGGCAGCGGCGTGCATACTGCTTGTCCTTGCCAGCGACCCGCATGGAGCCGAGCATATCTCCGACACCCTGGGGGGCAGACTGCTCTGGATACAGTGGTCAGACCTGCAAATCCCCGGACTGGCAACACTGGCTTTGTTAGCGGGTTTGTTGGTGATGCCACGCTTGCTGGCAGGTAAACTATTCTACCCGGTCTTTGCCATCCTGATCACAATGTCGGTGAAACTGTCAGGGGTTTATCTGGTATTCACTACCCTGATTATGCCCGCGCTGGCGATCTCGGGAAGGGTGGGAATCAAGTCTTGGATAACAGGCTATAGCCTGGGCATTATCGGGATAGGAACAGGCCTGATGTTGTCCAGCCTGTTCGACTATCCGGGAGGAGCGTCCATCGTGGTGATGATGGCGGTGGCGTGTGCATTATTCCGGGTGATAGTTAAATCCCCAGCAACTGCGTCACCGTAAAGAAGTAAATCAGCATACCGGTAATATCAACCACCGAGGCCAGAACCGGGCTCACAAGAACCGCCGGATCAAGACGGAAAGCCCTGGCAATCAGAGGTAGAACACCACCCAGGGTGGTGGACATAATCACCTGCATGGAAATCGCCAGACCAATGGCAAACGCCACCATCTGCAAAGAAATACCTTCCGGCAAGACACTGCCACCACTGAACATAACAACCCGGGCCCCAATCACCAGTGCCAGCACCATGGAAATAAAGCAGGCAACCCGAAACTCTTTCCAGACCACTCTGGCCCAGTCATTCATACCGATATCGCCGGTTGCCAGCGCGCGTACCACCAGCGTCGCTGCCTGAGAACCCGTGTTACCGCCTGCAGCCGCAACCACTGGCATATAAACTGCCAGCAACACCATTGAACTCAGGGCATCTTCGTAACGCGCAATAATCAGTCCGGAGACAATACCCATCAACGCCAGACCAATAATCCAGCCAATGCGCTCACGCACGTGAGACATCACACCGTTATCAAGGTATTCACCGACAGGTTCAACTTCACTGCTGATCAAGCCCAGGCCCATACTGATCTGCCTGGCGCGAACTTCGTGCTCCGAATCTTCCAGCAGTTCCAGAATATCCTGAACTTCCCGCAATGGGCACCCTGACAACACATCATTCGCCTGACTCAGGGTTAAACCAATAATAAACTCAGCCTTCTCTTTAAGACTGAGAAACCGCATAAAGGCAATAGCCTGAGCAGTATCAAACTCACTTTCACTTACACTTACACTTACAAGATGCAGGTCTGTAACAGCCATATCAGCAACCGCCATGGTAATCCTCCAGGCGCAATATATACGTCGATTGTTTTTTAACTACTTGTTATCGGAGTGTGTAAGAAGTGATATTTCGGAGAGGATTAAACCAGCAGAACCGAAACCCGGACGGTTTCGGCGAAGAGACACAGAAAACCGTCAGAGCGTTACATCACGACTTACCTTTCTACTCGGGGGTTGATCGGTTTCCATAAATATTTCCAGATTATAAGTATGCGGCGGAGAGCATACATTTAGTTATTATTAGTGGCAATAGCATTTTGCTATGCCTTATAGCGCAGCTGCCAATGCTAAACGGATTGGCAGCTACACTCCTCTAACGCCATAATGCTCCTGACAATTCCAATACTCAACCAAAATGACTCACAACGATAAAACATTCAGCCAACAGGTTCTGAAATGGTTTGACCAGCACGGACGTAAACATCTTCCGTGGCAGCAGGATATTACGCCCTATCGTGTCTGGATCAGTGAAATCATGCTACAACAAACCCAGGTGACGACCGTTATCCCCTACTTCGAAAAATTTATGGCCAGCTTTCCAGGTGTTGCCGATCTGGCCAACGCGGCGGAAGACGATGTATTACATCACTGGAGCGGACTAGGCTATTACAGCAGGGCAAGAAACCTGCACAAAGCTGCCAGAATGGTTATGGAAAATCATGCCGGAGAATTTCCGCAGTCGGTAGAAGCGCTGGAACAACTACCGGGCATTGGTCGTTCAACAGCCGGGGCCATTGCCTCTATCAGTATGAACATTCGGGCACCGATTCTTGACGGCAATGTAAAGCGGGTACTGGCAAGATACCGGGCGATTGAGGGCTGGCCAGGGCAGTCAGCCGTTGCCAGACAACTGTGGACGATTGCAGAGGAGTACACGCCCCGAAAACAGGGGGCTGATTACACACAGGCAATGATGGACCTGGGCGCAATGGTCTGCACCCGCAGCAAGCCGACCTGCCTGATCTGCCCTCTGAAAGACTCCTGCATCGCCCACCAGCTTGGTGAAGAAACACGCTTTCCCGGCGCAAAACCCAAAAAAGACAAGCCAGAACGAGCCGTAAAAATGTTGATGATCATCAATCAGAATGGCGAAGTTCTGCTGGAAAAGCGTCCACCCACGGGGATATGGGGAGGGTTGTGGGGGTTTCCGGAAATCCAGGTCAATGGCGATTTATCAGAAGACAGCCTGCGAGAAAAAACTCTGCAACAGACTGGCATCAACATCAGCGAGTTCGAAGAGTGGGACAGTTTCCGCCATACTTTCAGTCACTACCACCTGGATATTACACCGGTAAAAACCTTTGCCGATACGACTCAACTTCACTCCTGTCAGGTTCAGGAAAGCGACCACTGGCACTGGTTTCAGCCCGACACCCCTTCTCAGCTGGGACTGGCAGCACCGGTCAGTAAACTCCTGAAAAAAATAAAACAGAGCCTCTGAACTTTCTGGCCAAAAGAGTCAGGGGGAGCGGCAACCATTATCGATATTGGTATAACCGGCTTTTCTGGTCTTTACTTCGACCTCATTTAAAAACAACAGCACAATCCGGGTAACACCATGAAACCGAAGAATAAGTCAGTCTTTAAGGCATTATTTTCCAGAATTTTCCCGGCTAAAGTCACAACTTTTTTACTGGGGTTATTTTTTTTTCAAGCGAATGTTTATTCCATTGATACCATTAACTTGATTGAACCTGGCCTCAATACCATTCTCCGATGCACCACGTGCGATCTACCTTATCCTATTTCCAGAGAACAGATTGTTGAACTGCAAGGGCAAGAGACCTTCTGCTGCCCAACCTGTGGAAACGGTGCGTTATACTACCTTTCTTATACCTCAGGCGAATCAGTTACAACAGAGACAGAAAGGCAGGCAATAACCAGTGAGACAGCCGTGGAAACACAGGCAATGGCACCAGCAAAAACAGATATCCTGACCTTTACTTTCCCCATCAGAGGCCAGCTCTCAAATACAGACCCTTGGGCAGGTAACCAGATATTTTCCCCTATAGTAGCTCTTAACGGTTTGGAGTTATTGGGGGGCATGGATCGAGAAACAATAGAAGAATACTCTAGTTTAGAACTTCCAAACCGTAGCAATATTGCTGATATGACAAGAGAAAGTGCGGGATTCACTGTTAGTCATCGGGATGCGGATTATCTGAATACCGAACCTGACCCAGAAGTACCAGAACAGATACCAAATTTTCTCAGGGAAAGTTTTCCAAATACAGCCTCCCCTGTCATTTCTGATGACGACATTCTGCATACAGCTACGCCCGGTTTGCATAGTGTTATTACGTTTGATGCTCAATGGGCATTCCCAAATATACATATCTCAAGAAACACTTTCGGCGATACTGAAAACGTGAGATTTATGGAGGCCATGGGCGTACCGGTACAATACAGTCTTCAGGCAGAAAACGTTAACGCTACAAGAGTTCCTCAGCGCTCATGGCAAATGGTGGCCTTTCCTCACCATCAAGGATCAGAGCTCAGAGTAGTGGCCATTCTGCCTCCCTACAGAACAGGTGTGAGTGCACTGAATGCAGAAATAGTGAGAAACTTGCTGGATTCGCTGGAAGAGACCACAATGACTATAGCCATGCCTTCGTTTCAGGTAAGCTCCAGCGGCATCCTTCCCTTGACAGAGAGCTTCCCCGGAGAGCTTTTCAAGAGCGGTCAGGCAACTTCCACAGCCGGGGAAGCAACCGCTGGTTCGGTTGTTGTATCACAGAGCATTGTGCTGCGAGTTCAGGAAGAAGCTTCTCTTGCCTCTTGCCAAAGAAGACAACCGCACTACTCAGCAGAAAAAAAAATACACTTTAACAGAGGGTTTGCTTTATTGATTATTGATAAAAAAGGAATGATTTATGCGTTCGCCGATATAACCGATTCATCTGTAATGGATGTACTTCAGCAGTAAATACAGCCACTATGACGACTCTGAACCAGCTAAAATTCAGAAACAGTTTTTCACAGCTGCCTGAAGCGTTTTATACACGACAGAGTGCTAACCCCTTAACAAACCCCAGGCTGGTCTGTATCAGTCAGCCTGCAGCTGACCTGATAGAACTTGACACAAGCTGTACCAGCCTTAATCAGCTGTGTGAAATCACCTCCGGCAACGACACCTGTCCGTCATTTGCGACTCTGGCAATGGTCTATTCCGGTCATCAGTTCGGTTCCTATAATCCACAGTTAGGGGATGGCAGAGGGTTACTGCTCGGAGAAGTTCAAACAGCTCAGCAGGAAAATTGGGATCTGTATCTGAAAGGTTCCGGCACCACACCTTATTCACGCTTTGGCGATGGCAGGGCGGTACTGCGTTCCTGCATCCGGGAGTTTTTATGCTCTGAAGCCATGCAACACCTGGGCATACCCACCACCCGGGCCTTGTGCGTCACCACCAGCGATACCCCGGTTTACCGGGAAACCGAAGAAAGGGGTTCAACCCTTTTGCGGTTAGCCAGAACCCATATCCGCTTTGGACACTTTGAATATTTTTATTACACCAGACAGCATGATCTGCTGAAGGCGCTTGCCGATTACACCATCGGGCAATACTTCCCGCAGCTGGTTAATGACAGCGACAAATACCTTCTGTTGTTTCAGGAAGTCATTTCGAAAACCGCCCTGATGGTGGCCCACTGGCAGGCGGCCGGGTTTGCCCACGGCGTTATGAACACCGATAACATGAGCATTCTGGGTGAAACCTTTGACTACGGCCCGTTTGGTTTTCAGGATGATTTTGACTGGAACTATATCTGCAACCATTCCGACTACTCCGGCCGCTACGCCTTCAGCCAGCAACCGGATATCAGCTACTGGAACTGCGGCCGACTGGCTCAGGCACTACTACCGCTGATTGATGAGACCGAACCTTTGCAAACCATTATCGATCAATACCCACAACTCTACTCCAGCCATTACACCAGGCTGATGACCAGAAAGCTTGGCTTAACCCTGGTTGAAGACGAAGACCCGGAGCTGATCAAAAGCCTTCTGCAACTGCTGCAAAACGAACATTGCGATTACACCCTGTTTTTCAGGGCTTTGTGCTATTTTGCTCCTGACACCCCGCTTCCTGATTACCTTCAGACGTTACAACAGGAACCCTTACTGCGCTGGCTGAGCACTTATGCTGAACGTCTGAAACGTAACCTGACGGATAACCCTGCCCGCAGTCAGGCCATGCGACAGGTGAACCCCAAATTTATTCTCAGAAACTACCTGGCGCAACAAACCATTGAGCAGGCCGAACAGGGCAACTACAAACCCATAGAAGAGTTACTGAGTGTGCTCGAATCCCCTTACGATGAGCATCCGGAATCTGAACACTTTGCCGCTGCCCCACCGGACTGGGGCAAAAAGCTGGAAATCAGCTGCTCATCCTGACTTATCCACCGATTAGCGTTAAGATGAGCCCACCGTTAACCAACCTATTCAGGAAACAACATGGGTCGTACTGTTCAATGCGTAAAGCTGAAAAAAGAAGCTGAAGGTCTTGCTGTTCCGCCACTGCCAGGCCCCAAAGGGCAATGGGTTTACGAGAATGTTTCCAAGCAGGCATGGACAGAGTGGCAAATCCATCAGACCCGCCTGATCAATGAAAAACGCCTGAACCTGCTGGATCCGGAAACCCGCCAATACCTGACCGAGCAAATGGACAAATACTTTGCTGATGAGGAGATTGATGCTGCGGAGGGGTTTGTTCCTGAGGGGAAATAATAACGCCAGGAGTGAAAAAACTCAGTCCCCGGGCGCTGCTCTCCTGACAGGATCAACGATGACAGGGGCGGACTGGATTAACACGCAAACCTCCTTTACCTCCGGGCTGGCCAGTTCGTTTTTTACTGATTGCCTTAAAGGTGTACCTGTTAGTTCTGCATAATGCTTGCTGGCGGCCACTATCTGCTTTTTACTGGCTTCGTTCAGATAGTTGGCCATTGCTAATGTCACTTTATTATAAAATTCCGACCTGCTCATTACCTGGTTAGTTTTATTCTGAATGATGTTTTGGTGAAAACTATCAGGTATGCCCTTTTGTCTTTCAAGGTCGGAGACAAGCTCATTCATTTCATCATCGCTGACTTCAGTTATTTTACTCTTAGCCGCATCAATCAATCTGACAGAGTCTGCCTGGTACTCATTTAATCGTTTCAAATCTCCTGACAGCCAGTCCTCCAGACAGTAAGCAAAAATAATTGCCTGATACAATTTAAACTGATTCTCCTTATCTTTCAGGACAAAAAAACTGTGGATCACATTGAATTCATCCTTGTAGTAATACGCCAGCTGACAAAGAAACGCCGTGCCACATCCCGTCACACTTGAGTCAAATGCACCCAAAAGAGTATTACTGGAATATTTTCTAATAGCAGGCAAATTCGCTTTAACGCCAGTTAGCCCCTCAAACAGCTTTTTAGCGGTATAACAACACTGCCCCGAAGCTATATTTGCGCGAGAGATTATCTCCTGAGGAATTGCCTCAAAAAGGCTCACTCTCTGCGAGGACAGGCGACCTGTTGTCGCAGCGGCTCTGTTCGATGCCAAAGCTTTTTTTTCTGCATCAGTAACACGCAACTCTGGATAACAGGGAGTAACAGTGTGACCTAAATAGCGCCCAGTCGGCGGCGGTAGACCGATAGCGTCCAGGACGTCTTTTTCCCATGTTATAAATCTGCTGATAATCTGCATTGCACTAATCTGCACTGCACTGCCCATCCCTGAGGTAATTTGCCAGTATCCTCCCACAGATCCCTGAGCAAAATACTAACGACACTGTTAGCAGCACTGACTTTCGGCTTCAATAATATTGGTGATATATCCTTCGAAAGCTCAGAGAGCTACCAGTCTTGTCTGGTAGCTACTGCTTCTCCCTACCCATATAATGGCTCTTTGGAGTTCTCACCGGTCGAATATTGAATGAGCATTAAAGACATCCCTATTTCCAACAACCAGAAGAAAAAGTTGTTGGCCTGCGTTAAGGATCAATCCATTTTCTTTCAGGATGAAAATGGTGACATTGTCGTCGATACCCAAGCCTACGAAGCGTTGAAAGAAACCCTTCAACAGTCACCTATCGAAGAGTTGCTGAAACTCGATGATCTGGAAACCCTTGCGGACTATGTGGTGTTTCAGTAAAGACGTATGGTCTGTGCAATTTGCGTTTGAGAGGACGGCTAGGCAAAGAACGCCATCCTCTTAAACTTAGTATTTGTACTAACGCACTAAAAAGAAAGAAGAAAATCCCTACTCCTTACTTGACTAAAGCGAGGGAAATCCGTTTAATACGCCTCGCACACTCTCTTGCTTAGAAAGTTTAGAAAGCTGTAAAACGCCTGGGTAGCTCAGTTGGTAGAGCAGCGGATTGAAAATCCGCGTGTCGGCAGTTCGATTCTGTCCCTAGGCACCATTCCTTATTAAGGAAATGGCCGTGCCACCGTTCTGGTGAAAAATTTAGCCTGGGTAGCTCAGTTGGTAGAGCAGCGGATTGAAAATCCGCGTGTCGGCAGTTCGATTCTGTCCCTAGGCACCATATTCAAAAGCCCTGAAGTTAACGCTTCAGGGCTTTTTTCGTTGTTGCTATCGGTTGCAGCGATGCCATTAAACATATCTTTGAAAGCCCACATCACTTGCGTTTTTATGCAAAATGCCATCAAGGGATTTTTGTCCGATGCCAGACGGGAACACCCGCAGTTAAAGCTGGTTGTGGTGTTTGATGGACTCTATACTGATAATCCGATTGTTCGGCTGATTGAGAGCTGGGAGGAGGTGTTTCAGGCACTGGCTCACGGTACGACTGCGAGAAAGATTCGGCCTGACACATCATTGCAATCATTGTAGCCTGGGACTTCAGGGTAAACAGACTGAAAAAACAGCACGAAAAACGAGAGAGTTTTTTATGTCCTCACATGTTAGTCGTACGATTGGCCATGTTTAATACGACTTGAGGCGTATGTTCTGCGGGATTAGCTGGGCTGCCCGGTTACTCTGATCAATCAGCTAAATATACAACCGGCTACATAGGTGTTTGAGGTATTTTTATGCCATTAAGAAATAAAGTGAAATATTGCTCCCTGTCTGAATCTAAATGCCCCGCTAAAGATATTTTATTGCATACCTATGATGTGCGTGCTCCAAACTTAATTGTTGTTGCTTATGCACGCTACTTCTCAGAGACCCACAACTTCACAAAGGAAACCTCTACAATTCTTACAGTGCCAAATTGGACGACGCTATTTTTTTATTGTCCCCTTAATAGCACCATAGAAGTCAGAATTAAAGACGTCATGTCAGGTCTATACAGCCCTTTTGAATTTATTTCAGGGGGTCAAGCAACTCATGAATACATGCTATTTAATTATGACTTGAGCTATCTTGAAGGCAAGGAGGCTGTCATGGAAAATCGTGCTGATCAGAAAAAAACTAAAAAAAACTCACCCCAACTGTACGACATTGCATACATTTTTGGGCATGCTACTATATTTAAGCTGTCAAGCTTTCTTGAAGAACTACACAGAAATGGTAAGCCTTATCAAAGAGTTCATTGTTTATTTAATCGTGTTGCATTTGGAGTTCATGAGGATTTAGTTCCTGTCTTTAGCCCTGAGCTTAATCCACTTCCTGGCACACACGAAGGAGATTTAGGAAAGTGGGTTCTTATTTAGCCTGCAGCTGTATGATTCATACCGTGTAATGAAGAATACGTTAATATCTGGGTGATTTTAAACTGGTACTGCTTTTTTCAGCGGAGTCCCCCATCATGAATAGCAAAGCGACCGGGCAAACATTACCATTGACCACCGATATCTATTTTGCTGTCGGTGAGTGCTATCTGGGAGCAATTCTCGTTGCCCGGAATATAAAAGGCATTTGTGCAATATCTCTGGGAAACGAATCGGATAAACTGACTCAGGATCTTCAGGATCGTTTTCCCAATGCCAACCTGATAAGAGATGATGACCAGCGCGAGCAACTGGTTGCCAAAGTGGTAGGAGTTCTGGAAAACCCTGACAGAGACCTGCAACTGCCACTGGATATACAGGGAACCGATTTTCAGAAACGTGTCTGGGCAGCTCTGCAGGACATCCCGGCCGGAACAACAGTCAGTTATACCGATATTGCCGAAAAAATAGGCGCTCCCAAATCGGTCAGGGCCGTGGCCGGAGCCTGTGGCGCCAACCGCCTTGCGATTGCCATTCCCTGCCATCGGGTTGTTCGCAGAGATGGTAGTCTTTCAGGTTATCGCTGGGGAGTGAACATTAAACGACAGTTGCTCGATAAAGAACCCCAGATAAGCAGCTGTTAAACCGTAACAAAGACAGGTCCGACTTATTAAATGACATTTGTCGTTTTTAAGAGAGACCTTCTTTTTTTGACTGCTTTTATCGCAGTGTTGTGGTTAAGCTATTGATGACGGTATAGTCAGTTAAAAAACAAGTACCTTCTTTTAACAGGATGTATCAGAGAAGGATTGCTGCAACAAAAAAAAGAGAAGTGCTATGGAAAGCAAACACAGGGACATCTTTCGTCGATCCATTCTCAGTTCAGCCATTCTTGCTTCATTATACAGTGTATCGTCTGTTTCATTAGCGGCCAGCTGCCCAAATCCGGACGCATCAAATAACATTGAAGTGCCAGCTGGTACAACCTGTACTGGTGGTATAGAGCCAGACGAAGCCGTAGATACGGTGACTATTGAAGGCACTGTCGAAGGCAATGTTGTTAATCGTAATGGCCTGTCCCGGCTAATCGTCGACGGGGGTACGGTTGATGGTTCAATCCATCACGAAGCTGCCAACAACTCCGGAACAGGAATTGTCAAAGGGGCTGTGGTCACAGGCGGTCTGACCAATGGTGTCAATGGTGTTATCAACAGTAGTATTGAAATCGTTGACCAGGTGACCATTGAAGGCGGCATTGAGAACCAGGGTGAAATTTCCTTTAAGTCAAATCATATCAGTGAGTACGCTGACTATATCCCCGAAGCGGCTCTTGAAGAAGGTACAGAGTTCCAGGGCGCTAACCTGGGGGCTATTCGTGTTGATCATCAGACAACCATTCAGGGGGATATTATCAATTCTGGTGTTATAGACATCTATATACCAGAGCAGGAAGTTGACCAGCCACCACCTGAACCCTACCCCATAGAAGGCGTTTATCTGCCCAATCTGGAAGATGAAGCTAATGAAGAATACCTGGTGTTTCCTCAGTCTCTTTCGGGAATTACGGTCTCCAATGGCAGTACCGCCGGCAATGTGATTAACCGGTCAGATATTTCTGTTCATGCCGGAATAGCCGAGACTGACCATCCGTTTTTCGTAGATACATTTCCGGTTAACGGTATCACGGTAAACGAACATTCCACCGTCAGCAGTATTCAGAATGAAGGCAACATTTCAGCAGATAATAGCGGTATCTATGTTGAGGGAAATAATACTGAAGACAGTACACTTGTACTTGGCTCTGTTGTTAACGCAGAGAATGCCCTGATCAGCTCCAAAAATCACGGCATATACATCGATACAGCAAGAGTACAAGGTTCCGTTATTAACAGTGGCGAAATAGAGACTTCTTTTCTCTCCTACGTGCAGTCGGATGGCATTCACCTCAATGACGCTCTTGTTGAGGGTGATGTCAAAAATGACGGAACTATTAACGCCCAGAATGAAGGGATGCTCATTGATGGCGGTACAGTAAAGGGTAGCTTTATCAACGAGGGAGACATCACCGCCCGATCTGACGGTATGTTCCTCAGGGGTGGAGGTGTTGTAGAACAAGACCTGGTCAGCAGCGGAACCATCAAAGCTATCCGCCACGACGGCATCGATATAAACGACAGCACCGTAAAAGGGAGCGTTCTACTGTCTGGCTCCATAGAAGCTGGCGACAACGCCATCGAAATTGATGGTGGTTTCTTCGATGGAGATGAAGAGGAAGGTTTTGTTTATGCCTCGATTGGTGGTGACCTGAATAACAGAGCTTCCCTCACCAGCGTTACCGTTGAGGAAGATGAGGTCAATGACGCTTCAGACGGTGGTGATGGTTTTGATATGGATCATGTCAAAGTCGGTGGCAGCCTGATCAACTCTGGTGAGATAAACGTCACGAAAAAAGGTTTTGATCTTGAAAGCATTACGATTGGTGGTGACTTTATCAATGCCGCAGCCATTACTTCTGGCGAAGAAGGTATACGTCTGAGAAAAAACAGTAGTGATGACGATATTGAATCAGAATTCCCCGAAGGTACGGTATTACCCATAGAAATCGGTGGCAATTTTGAAAACTCCGGCAACATAAACTCCGGCAGTAGTGGTATTGATATTGAAGAAACCACCATTGGCGGCAACTTCCAGAACAGCAGTGATATCACAGCGGGCAGTTCAAGCGCGATCATTATAAAAGCCAGTGACATCAATGGAAGTTTCATCAATCAGGGAAACCTGACGGCGAACGCAGTGGTGATCCAGGAAGAAGGTGACCTTCCTGTAAAGCAGCGCGGTATCAGCCTTATCAGTAACCTTTACGAAGACGATGGTAGCCTGGAAGTGGAACGTCAGCTGGTCATCAGGGAAAGTCTTTTTAACTCCGGTAACATCAACGCCAACGATGAAGGTATATACATAGACAACGCTGTCATCGGGGGTGTTTTTGACAACTCGGGTAATATTCAGTCAGGCCAGCAGGGAATCACCCTGAACCAGACAGAGGTGGGTTCAGGCTTTGTGAATAGCGGCAACATTGATGCGGGTGATGACGGCGTCCTGATTGATAATTCTTCTGTCAGCCTGATCGTTAACAGCGGAGCTATTACTGCCGGAACAACCAGTGAGGAGTCTTCTTACGGGAACGGGATTAAAGTCTACAAAGGCACCGGAGGCGAAATTCGTAACACAGAAACCGGTACAATCACTTCCGTTGATGATGGTATTGAAGTAGAGATCGCCAGTGGCGACACATCGATTAATAATGCCGGTGTCATTACTGCGGGAGATGACGGTCTGGACCTTCAGGATGTCACTGGCAATATTACCCTTGGCAATTCCGGAACCATTTCCGCAACCTCAGACACCATTGAGATATACGACACCATTGGCAATATAAGCCTGGTCAATACCGACAGCCTGAAAGCCGAAAATGATTCGGGCAGCTCTGATACTCTGGATTTTGGAAACATCGAAGGGAACGTCACCATTACCAACTCCGGCACGATGACTGCCCGAGGTACAAGTGGTGGAGTCGATAGTCTGGATATTGGCAATGTGGACGGTGATTTACAGGTATCTAATAGCGGCACGATTGAGTCCGTCAGCACAGAGGGTAACGGCGGAAACGATGCTCTGGATCTTTATGACATTAGCGGAAATGTAGCCATCGTTAACTCCAGCCAGATCAATGCGAACACAAACGGCGATGGTAATGACGCTCTGGACATCGGCGGCATTGGTGGCAATCTGGAAATTGTGAACTCTGGAACCATTAACGCCAATGGCGATGGAGAGAGTAACAACGCTCTGGATATTGGCAATATCAGCGGTAATCTGGTGATACTCAATGAAGGAACCATGAGTTCGAGTGGCGAGGGAGACGGCAACCACACCATTGATATTACAGCGGCTACTGGCGGTATAACCTTCACCAACACAGGAACCCTGAGCGGAGCCACTACCTTCTCTGTCAAAGAGTCCAGCGGTGCAGCGGTTATTTCAAACAACAATACCGTTAATGGTTCGCTGTACGCCTTTGAACTTTTCAATTCGAATTTTACCGGCGACTTATCAAACAGTGGCTCCATCACCTCAGGCGATGACGGTATACGACTGGTCGATAGCACCCTTGCCGCATCCTCGAAACACAATGGCAGTGTCGTTAATTCCGCCGATGGCACTATTAACTCCGGCGATGATGCCATTCGTTTGCTGTCATCGACTCTGGGCGGAACCCTTGAGAACCATGGAACCATCAACGCCAGTGAAAACGCCATTGATATTGATGCCGGGGTAGTGACAGGTTCATTGATCAACAGTGGCAGCCTCAGCTCAGTGAACGAGACTCTGAGCATCGGTCTTGATACCAGTGGCAATGTATACGACGGTGATGAGTCATCCATAGCTGGCGTGATAAATTCCGGCTCAATGGTGGCTTCTGCCGGAGCGGTTATAACTGTGGGTAACGGTAATGTCGGAAAAATTACCAACTATGGCGTTATAACGGGTGGCCAGTATGTGGTTCCGGAAGATAGCGCTGACCTCTCAGAAGGCATGAGGGCTCTGGATACCCGTCGTAATGTTGCTATTGATTACCGAAAGGCTACATCAGCGTTGGATCTTTTCAGCGGGCAAAGTGGCAATAACACGGGCAGTATTAACGGTGATATTTACGGCAGCTCTCTGGAGTCTGATCAGTTTGAGCTGGCTGCCGGTCAGTTCAGCAGCTATGTGTACGATGTTGAAGCCGTCAATATCACTGGACTCGTCAACCTTAACAGTCATGTTCTGAGTACTGGCAACAATACACGACTGACTGTTACAGACAGCGGGACGCTGTCCATGACCACTGGTAATCAGGTCAAGCTGGAGGGCAACTATTCCCAGAACGGCGATATGGCTCTGGTGCTTAACCGGAACAATGGTGAATTCACAAACCCACTGGTTGATGCCAGCAACAGCGCCGATGTAATTGCTGACAGTGTGCTTCGGATAAGCGTTGAAAACAGGAACCTGAATAACTTCAATCCCGGTAATGGTTCTCAGGAAATACATCTGGTGCACGCAGGCACTGGTATTACCGACAATGGTCTCTCTATCCAGAAAGACTCCATTATTTTCAGCTATGAAAAATTCAAAAGAACCGCTCCTGAAGGTGGAACCAAAGAACAGCTGGGGCTGATCGCCAGCATCAATAACCTTGGTGAGCTGGCCAGTGAAGGTGGCGCTGACAATAATGCCGCCAACGCCCTATCCAGTCTTCAGGGGACTGATTCCTCGGGGCTTGTGGCGTTACAGGCATCAAACCCGGATTTGTTTAACGCTATTTACGATGGCACTACGGCCTCTCTGGCCTTACTGGCTGAAACGCTGATTGCCAGCCCTGACAGTGGTATAGCGGCCAGCCAGAACGCCCAGAGTGAAGCCTTAAGCACCATATTGTCCCGAATTGCCGAGCTTCGTACCGGCGCGTCCGGTATCTCGGCCGGTGACGCAGAAGAGAGTAGAGGTATCAGGCCTGACTCCCTCTGGCTAAGAGCTATTCACTCAGAAGGTCAGCAGGATGAAATCCGTTCCTCGGGCAACCGTTACAATGGTTACTCGCTCAGAAGTACAGGCTTTACCCTGGGACTGGATAAAGATGTCACTGATAACCTCACTCTCGGTGCAGGCGTTACCCACGCCACCAGCCGGGCTAACGAAAAAGGTAGCAGCCAGAGTTCTGCAAAGAGTTATACAAACAGTGAGACAGACAGTTATCTGGTCTCCGCTTACGCTGGTTGGAAAAACCTCACCTACTTTGCAGATACCACTATCAGCTACGGCAAAAGTAAAACCGACCTGACCGGACCTGGCTGGGAAACAGACTATGATTCCGATCAAATAGGATTGAGCGTTCTGGCAGGCAGAAGTTTCCTGATGAATGATAACGATACATTGGTAGAGCCTCAGGTCGGCTTTAATTACGCCCGAATCAGTACCGATGGTTACCGATACCAGAGCAATGGCGAGCAGGTTTCAGTTGGGAAACAGAACCTGGAGGCTATAGAGCTGGGAGTGGGTCTGAGGTATAAGACCAGTTTTGAACTGGGTAACAATACCCTGCTTCCTGAAATCAACCTGATGGCCTGGCACGACCTGAATGCTGAATCGGTTGAGGCTGACGTTAAATTCGAGACCAGCAATAATTCATTTACCTACTTTGGCTCTAAGGGCGTGCGGAATCGCTATCAGGCTGGTATCGGTGCTGAGTACTGGATGGATAATAATGTCACCCTGAGCGCAAACTACGACCACAACTGGCAGTCAGGATTTAAAGCTGACACCTGGATCGTAAAAGTGCGCTACGACTTTTAAGCATCCTCGCCCAGCATGAAAAGCGGCTGGTTTCTCAGGAGACTGGCCGCTTTTCACCATTCATCGCAGAAATCGATACGCTGACTCCTGACTGATGCTTTTTTGACACCTGTCGCACTCAATAGTTTTTTTGCTCCCGCCCGATTTCTTGTCTAAACCGTTAATTAAGGATTTCCTATTTAACGAGTGCACAAGGAGTCAGCACATGAAGTTCTTTAAATACCCATCAATCCTTCTGGTAGCTACTACTGTCCTTGCCTTAAACGTTCAGGCAGACCCATCCAGACTGAATATCAACACCGCCTCAGCTGAGACTATTGATAAAACGCTGGTATTTGTCGGACAACAAACCGCCAGAAAAATTGTCGAGTACAGAAAGCAATACGGCACTTTCAACGACCTTGATGATCTCGCCAAAGTAAAAGGAGTCAGCAAACGCCTGGCTCGGTACAACCGCAACCGTATCCGTTTCCAGTAATTAGACCTTTATGAGGGGGATTCATATAATCCCCCTCATGGTTTATCAACTTCGCCCTTATCAAAAAGACGCCGTTACCAGCGTTATTCAGCATTTTCGTTGTTCAGATGATCCCGCATTGATTGTGCTGCCAACCGGTGCCGGTAAAAGTCTTGTTATCAGTGAACTGGGACGAATCGCCAGAGGTCGGGTTCTGGTACTGGCTCATGTCAAAGAGCTGGTCGAGCAGAACCATGCCAAGTACGAGAGTTACGACTTAAAAGCCTCGGTGTTCAGTGCTGGCCTTGGGCGCAAGGACGCTGACGAACAGGTGGTATTTGGCAGTGTTCAATCCGTTGTTCGTAACCTTGACCAGTTTAACGACAATGGTTTTACCTTGCTGGTGATTGATGAATGCCACCGGGTTTCACTGGAGAAAAGTTCCAGCTATCACAAGGTGATTGACCACCTGCGCAGTCTTAACCCAGGGTTAAAAATCCTTGGCTTAACGGCAACGCCTTATCGTTTGGGCATTGGTTGGCTTTATCAGTACCAGCACAGTCAGGATAAGGATAAGAAAGGCACGGTTCGCACCACGGACAAACGTTTTTTTAAAGACTGTATTTTTGAGCTGCCACTGTCTTACATGATCAAAAATCAGTTTCTGACACCAGCGACCATGGTGGATGCACCCGTGGTTTTTTACGACTTCAGTCAGCTATCCCGCGACCCTTTCGGCCGCTACAGCGAACAGGAACTGAACTCACTGCTAAAAGGTAAAGGTCGGGCGACCCGGCAAATAATCAGGCAGGTGATAAAAGAGGCAGAGAATCGCAAAGGGGTGATGATTTTTGCCTCTACCGTTGACCATGCCAGAGAGATTCTGGGCTATCTGCCAGGGGATGAAGCAGCACTGGTCATTGGCGATACGCCGGGGAAAGAGCGTGATGCCATCATTAATGCGTTTAAGCAGCAAAAACTCAAGTATCTGGTGAATGTTTCTGTTCTTACTACCGGCTTCGATGCGCCTCATGTGGATCTGATTGCTATTTTACGCCCTACGGAATCCGTCAGCCTGTACCAGCAAATTATTGGCAGAGGCTTACGACTTGCGCCCAATAAAAAAGACTGTCTGGTGATCGATTTTGCTGGCAATCGCTACAACCTGTTCAGCCCGGAAATTGGCAGTCCCAGGCCCGATTCCAAAAGTGTTCCGGTAACGGTTCCCTGTCCGGCCTGTGGGCATGAAAACAGTTTCTGGGGCGTTGTGGATAACGATGGCGATCTGGTGGAGCACTATGGACGACGCTGCCAGGGTTATCTGGAAATGGAAGGTGAACGGGCGCAGTGTGATTTCCGTTATCGGTTCAAGGAGTGTGACCAGTGTGGCGCAGAAAATGATATTGCAGCCCGTAAATGCCATGAATGCCAGAAGCCACTGGTTGACCCGGACCAGAAACTCAAGGATGCACTGAACCTGAAAAACTGCATGGTGATTCGCTGTTCTGGCATGACCATGGAAACCGATGAAAACCGACAGGGCACCACCCGTATAAAAATCACCTATTACGATGAAGACGGCGCTGATGTAAAAGAGTATTTCCAGCTGGAAACCCCTGCACAGCAAGGCGCTTTCTATCATAACTTCGGCAAGCACGCCCTGATTAACCGGGCAGAACCGTTCCGCGCGGACTCCGTTGATAACGTTATTAACAACCGTAAAAAATTCAGAAAGCCAGACTTTGTAATTGCCCTGAAGGAAAAACACTACTGGCGTATTCTGGACAAGCTGTTTGATTATCAGGGGGCATACCGGACAGCAGATTCAGCGGAATGATTCATGATCATTTTTAATTTGCCAGCATTAGTTATTCAACAAATCTTCTAATTTTTATCCAACCTTTCGGTTTATTAGAACAATGTCATCTAATTTTTATGATATTTAATACATTTATTTTACAGTAATCTTTTCTTGACCATAGCTGTGGACTATAGCAGCGAGGAACGGACATGAGCGCCTGGAAAAATACAACAACAAGTTACGGCCTGATCAGCATTCTTATCCACTGGGTCAGCGCATTGACCGTTTTTGGGTTGTTTGGCGTTGGCCTGTATATGATGTCACTGTCTTATTACGACCCTTTGTATCAGTCACTTCCCTGGTGGCATAAAAGTATTGGCTTAGCCTTGCTGGCTGCCACAATTTTCAGGCTTGTGTGGAAAACCATTAATTCCAAGCCTGCTCATCTTCCGGAACACAGTAAAACAACCGTCAGGCTGGCTGTTTCTGCCCATCATATGATTTATCTTCTGCTGTTTGCCACTATGACCAGTGGTTACCTGATCAGCACCGCAGATGGTAGAGCTGTGTCGTTTTTTGGCTGGTTTGAAGTGCCTGCTCTGATTTCAGGTATCAGTGGACAGGAAGATATCGCCGGAGACATTCATTTTTATCTGGCCTGGTCACTGATGATACTGGCTGCCCTGCATGGACTGGCAGCCATTAAACATCATGTTATTGACCGGGACCAAACACTGATAAGAATGATCAAACCGCATTGAGCGCCTAACCGCAATCGAATAACCAATTAATAACAATAAGAGTGAAAACTATGACTCGTTTAGAAAGATTCTTTGCCATCGTTGCTTTTTCTGCATCAGCCTTTGGGCTGAGTATGTCAGTCAGTGCCAATAACTATGTGATTGATACCAAAGGAGCCCACGCCTTTATTAACTTCAAAATCAGCCACCTTGGTTACAGCTGGGTTCATGGTAACTTTACTGACTTCAGCGGCTCATTTAACTTTGATCCAGCCAGCCCGGAAAAGTCGCAGATAAAGGTCAACATTAACACCGATTCTGTTAACAGCAGCCATGCGGAACGGGATAAGCACCTGCGTGGTAAAAAGTTTCTCAATGTCAGTAAATACCCTGAAGCCTCTTTCGTCAGTACTAAAGTGGAAAGTGACGATGGCAAGAATGCCAGAATTTATGGTGAATTTACTCTGAAGGGCGTTACCAAAGGTATCGTTATTGAGGCGGTAAAGGTAGGAGAAGGTAAAGACCCATGGGGAGGTTACCGGGCAGGCTTTTCCGGGACAACCAAACTCTCTATGGCTGATTTTGATATGAACCTTGGCCCGGCATCTGCTGATATTTATATTACGCTGGAAGTGGAAGGCGTCCGACAGTAAAGCCCCCCTGTAGATTCCCTGTCGCTATAGGCGGCGGGGAATATCTTAATCCAGATTGTGACTAACACACCCGTTAGTAAACCTGACAAAAGCCCCGTAAATATACCCACCCCTGCTCATAAAGCTTTGATCCTGCAACGGCAACCGCTTACAGCAAAAGCAAAGGAATCCGGTCATTATGTCGGAATAGAAAAGTGGAGATTATTATGCTGGCATCTTTTGAACAGTTTTTGATCGACTCCCCGGATTGGCTGGTTCTCCTGACCCTGATCAGCGTCGCCCTGCCTTTAACTATTCTTCCGGTTACTGTGCTGGGACTTTTTGGTGCAAACTCCTGCAACAAAGCCCGCGCGTATCTACGCCTGATGTACCTGATGCTGCCATGGATTCCTTTTGCTGCACTGGCTGGCGCCTTTATTATGAGTCTTTCCAATCTGCTACTGGGAATGGTGATAGGACTGATTTTTGTCGTGGTACGTCTTTATTTTGTATTTATGAACTCAACCAGCAATGGGTTGAGTGCTGCAGCGGCTTCTTAACAGCCGCTGAAAACCGATTTTTTAAATGAGTGCTTATTGGGCACTCTTTTTTCCTGTTTCTTTCGCATAAAGATCAGTGAATTTTTTATCGGCAAGCTTTTCAGAAACAAACAGAACAGTTCCTGTCCAGTGCCTGACCCATGGAGTCGTTGCAAAGTAGTAACCAAATCCGCCGTGCTGCCTGTAGTAAACATTGTTGACTTCATCTTCCATATTGTCATCAAGCATTATTTCAAGCGTTTCTACCCCCGACGAATTCTGGAAAAGAAAGCCTGCTGGATGGATGCTGTCGTTTAGTAGATCGCCCTCAATATAAGCGTGCTTGATATGAGTTCTGCCGTCTTTCGTTACAATATCCAGAAGTGCCTGTCCCGGCATCTGGCTATTAAATACAAAAGCTGAAGCATCCGTTGCATAAGCCGCCAACTGTGCGATGGCTCCTCCCTGAGAAGCACCGGTAATTTCTATCCGAAACCCCTTACGTAAATACATTTGTCTTAGGTCATGCGCCAGATCCATGCCATTCATCATTGCGCCTGACTGTTTTCCATAAGCCAGATAAACCGCTGACAAAATACTGTCTTTATCGGAAAAATCAGTACCAGCAATGGCAAGCACAACGGTCTTTTTGGTTTCATTAATAAAAACTCTGGCTCTGAAGCCTGTCTCATCGATATAAATCCGGTTCAGATCACCGCCCTGAAAATGCTTATACCATTCTTTAGGAAAGTCTTCTTTTCCCCCAGAGATGTAGCCATCAGAAGCCAGGTAAGCAAGACGCTGATCAATCGCTTTCTGCTTATCAGGCTTTCTTCCCTTAATTTTGGCGACTTCAGCGAAGTAACTCATCATCGCATAAGGCAGGCGATCAACTGGATTTGCCCAGTCCGGGTGAGGTTGACGAACATCGTAGCTGACAGTATCGATTGTATGGACAGCCTGCTCTGAATAAGCTGTCAGCCCGAAGCAGGCAATCGTCAGAAATAACAGTAGTGACCGGAACGTTGCTTTCATTAGACTTCTCCTTAGTTTTTCTTTATATCGTTAGTAGCCCATTCACATTTAGATAACATCATAGCTATATAGTTCTTGCTGTTTATAAGCATTTCGATATAAAGACAACGATCAACATTCCGAATTGAAAATGAATCATTGCCCTTAAGGAACGCTGCTGCCGAAATATGTACTAGAATGATGTTCCCTTATTTTGTCTTTTGGTGTTAGCGATGACATTTAAATGGTTAAACAATGGAATTATATTGTTTTTCACCTTCTTTTTATGCTTCGCTCAGGCTGAAGAGTACGAAAAAATAATTATACAGGTTAATAACAACCCTTTACTGGTAATTAAAAAGCACTTATCAGACAGGTTAAATGCGGTTGAAATTACAAGCACTAGCCAAGAAAGAAATATAGATATCAGCCATAGTAATGATCAAGGGGTATTAGCGCTACTCATAACTTTGGCTAAAGCGCTCGCTAGAAAAACTCTTATTTATCAACAAAGAGATGGCTATGCCTACTTCAACTTATCTGGCAATAATCGCGTACTTGCTGTGCCTACCAACAATGAGCCTGATGATTTGCAATCCGTTTTTAATACCGACAACACGGTATTCACCCCTTTATTTTTCCGTACACCATTACTGAATGACCTGATAAGTTTCATTACTAACGACAGCATATCAAGTTTTTCTTATTTAGCATTCGATAGACTGACCGAAGTACCGGTCACTCAGACGCTAATAGATGGCGTAGGACTTACGATAGCTGCTAATTTCTCTGTAAGTAGTAATCAACTTACTATTAGTTTTGAAGGTCCTACAGAACATTGCACAACAATGCACTCATTTTAAAAGTCAAACCATGAAAAGCCATTACTATTCTATCAGTTATGAGTCGTTTGTTTTTTTCAACACATAGCAAAAACCCTGACAGATTTCTCTATCAGGGTTTTCTAATGAGTGCCTGGCGATGACCTACTCTCACATGGGGAAGCCCCACACTACCATCGGCGATGCGTCGTTTCACTTCCGAGTTCGGGATGGGATCGGGTGGTTCCAACGCTCTATGGTCACCAGGCAAAACTGGTCGAGCCTTCGGCTCTCAAGCTGGAAGCTATAAGCTTAAAGCTCGAAGCTGAACGCTCCTGGAATCCAAAATATACTTAAACAGCTTTGTTTATTCTTGCTCTACACTCTCTCACTATTGCGTACAGCTTCCGGCTTCAAGCTTATAGCTTCAAGCTCTTCAAATCGCTTTGGCGTTATATGGTCAAGCCTCTCGAGTCATTAGTACGGGTTAGCTCAACGCCTCACAACGCTTACACACCCCGCCTATCAACGTCGTAGTCTTCAACGTCTCTTATGTGACCTCTAGGGTCAAGGGAAGTCTCATCTTGAAGGGGGCTTCCCGCTTAGATGCTTTCAGCGGTTATCCCGTCCGAACTTAGCTACCGGGCAATGCGTCTGGCGACACAACCCGAACACCAGTGGTTCGTCCACTCCGGTCCTCTCGTACTAGGAGCAGCTCTCCTCAAACTTCCAACGTCCACGGCAGATAGGGACCGAACTGTCTCACGACGTTCTAAACCCAGCTCGCGTACCACTTTAAATGGCGAACAGCCATACCCTTGGGACCGGCTTCAGCCCCAGGATGTGATGAGCCGACATCGAGGTGCCAAACACCGCCGTCGATGTGAACTCTTGGGCGGTATCAGCCTGTTATCCCCGGAGTACCTTTTATCCGTTGAGCGATGGCCCTTCCATGCAGAACCACCGGATCACTAAGACCTACTTTCGTACCTGCTCGACATGTACGTCTCGCAGTCAAGCTGGCTTGTGCCTTTACACTAACCGCACGATGTCCGACCGTGCTTAGCCAACCTTCGTGCTCCTCCGTTACTCTTTGGGAGGAGACCGCCCCAGTCAAACTACCCACCACACAATGTCCCCGATCCCGGTTAGGGACCTGGGTTAGAACCTCAATATTGCCAGGGTGGTATTTCAAGGTCGGCTCCACGCAGACTGGCGTCCACGTTTCAAAGCCTCCCACCTATCCTACACAAGCAACATCAAGATCCACTGTGAAGCTGTAGTAAAGGTTCACGGGGTCTTTCCGTCTAGCCGCGGATACACTGCATCTTAACAGCGATTTCAATTTCACTGAGTCTTGGGTGGAGACAGCGTGGCCATCGTTACGCCATTCGTGCAGGTCGGAACTTACCCGACAAGGAATTTCGCTACCTTAGGACCGTTATAGTTACGGCCGCCGTTTACCGGGGCTTCGATCAACCGCTTCTTCCGAAGAATAACAGCATCAATTAACCTTCCGGCACCGGGCAGGCGTCACACCGTATACGTCCACTTACGTGTTAGCACAGTGCTGTGTTTTTAATAAACAGTCGCAGCCACCTGGTATCTTCGACCAGCCGGTGCTTACGGGGCAAGCCCTTCACACCAGCCGGCGCACCTTCTCCCGAAGTTACGGTGCCATTTTGCCTAGTTCCTTCACCCAAGTTCTCTCAAGCGCCTTGGTATTCTCTACCTGACCACCTGTGTCGGTTTGGGGTACGGTTCCTTTTGACCTGAAGCTTAGAAGTTTTTCCTGGAAGCATGGCATCAACCACTTCCCCACCGTAGTGGGTTCGTCATCAGTTCTCGGCTTTGTGGGTCCGGATTTGCCTGAACCCACAGCCTACGACCTTAAACAGGGACAACCATCGCCCTGCCGGCCTAGCCTTCTCCGTCACTCCGTCGCAGTCAAAAGGAGTACAGGAATATTAACCTGTTTCCCATCGATTACGTCTTTCGACCTCACCTTAGGGGCCGACTCACCCTGCGCCGATTAGCGTTGCGCAGGAACCCTTGGTCTTCCGGCGAGGGAGGATCTCACTCCCTTTATCGTTACTCATGTCAGCATTCGCACTTGTGATACGTCCAGCATGCCTCCCGGCACACCTTCAACCGCTTACACAACGCTCCTCTACCGCAATCAGAAGACAGATGACAGAAGACGGAGGACAGGTTGCTTAGAAGCTATTTCCAGCTTCTGTGTAATCCTGTCAACATCCGGGCTATTTGTTGGTATTCAGCCTTCAGAGCTTGCCATTGATTCAAGGTTATATAACCAAGGTCAAGGCTGTATCTCGTCCAGACTCGCATTTCGTCGGCTGATCCGATGGCCATTAATAAAAACCTTCGAAACTCAGCGTTAGATACGCTTTGTTTACCATAGCCTTCCGCAATGTTTGCGCAGATACCTTTACTGGCTCGACGCAT
>NZ_CP103300.1:2852500-2855000 GCF_025562755.1 Endozoicomonas euniceicola | reverse complement strand
TTGTTCCTGGGTATCATCAGCCAATATAGAGGCAAAATACTTGCCGGTTAGCGTTCTGCTCAGGGTGATAGACTTCACCTTACCCACTATTTCACGATGCACTTTAGCCCTTATGGGCTTGCACTTGGGGATTTTTATCCAGTTATCGCCCACAGAGACAGACGTACAATGGTAGCTACTTTGCTTGCCATGCTTTTTCTTGAAGCGAGGAAATCTTGCCTGCAATTTGGGATTGAAAAAGTTTTGAAAGGCCGTATCCAGATTGATAGTGGCCTGTTGCAGTGCAATAGAGTCAGCGTTTTTCAGCCATGAGTACTTTCGGCTTTTCTTGGCTTTTGCCAGCAAGGGCTTCAGGTGTTTTTTGGGAGAAAGGCTCTGCCCACGAACCTTGTAATAATGAACCTTAATAGCCAGGGCCTTGTTCCATACGAACCGCACAGCATCAAACTGACGGTCGAGAAATTCCGCCTGCCCTGATGTTGGATAGATTCGTACTTTGGTGGCTCTCAGCATGGAACGTTATTTCAGTACTCATTAATATAAACTTTATATTACAGGTATTTGAAAGAGGTTTTCAAGTGAGCGCACACAATAAAGATTTGCTTAAAGGGTATCTTCGCAAACGACATAGCGTTACCAAGCTGGTTGTTCATTTGGTGTTCACGACAAAGTACAGGCGAAAGCTTTTTGATGGCTATATGATCAAGCAGTTACGGGAGTCGTTCGAGAGTGCATGTGAAAAACTGGAATGCCAGTTACTTGAAATGGATGGCGAAAAAGATCACGTACACCTGTTGGTGCCTACCCACCAAAACTGGCTATCAATGTCATGGTAAATAATCTCAAATCAACATCATCAAGACGGTTGCGAATGCTGAATACCCACCTTACTGCTCAGAGCAAAGCAGGCTTAATGTGGTCAAGGTCTTACTTTGCTTGCAGTGCTGGCGGTGCAACTATCGAGACTCTGAAGGACTACGTTAATAGCCAGAGTACACCAGATTGATGGCGGAAGGCTCTGCGCCTTCCCGTCTTATATCCCCGCCCGCATTGGGCGAGGGTTTACGACGATTTTGCTAATTTATTATCTGACGGTACCTGCTGTTGATATTTTTCCGCACATAGCAAAAAGCCCGACAGATTGCTCTATCGGGCTTTTCTAATTAAGTGCCTGGCGATGACCTACTCTCACATGGGGAAGCCCCACACTACCATCGGCGATGCGTCGTTTCACTTCCGAGTTCGGGATGGGATCGGGTGGTTCCAACGCTCTATGGTCACCAGGCAAAACTGGTCGAGCCTTCGGCTCTCAAGCTGGAAGCTATAAGCTTAAAGCTCGAAGCTGAACGCTCCTGGAATCCAAAATATACTTAAACAGCTTTGTTTATTCTTGCTCTACACTCTCTCACTATTGCGTACAGCTTCCGGCTTCAAGCTTATAGCTTCAAGCTCTTCAAATCGCTTTGGCGTTATATGGTCAAGCCTCTCGAGTCATTAGTACGGGTTAGCTCAACGCCTCACAACGCTTACACACCCCGCCTATCAACGTCGTAGTCTTCAACGTCTCTTATGTGACCTCTAGGGTCAAGGGAAGTCTCATCTTGAAGGGGGCTTCCCGCTTAGATGCTTTCAGCGGTTATCCCGTCCGAACTTAGCTACCGGGCAATGCGTCTGGCGACACAACCCGAACACCAGTGGTTCGTCCACTCCGGTCCTCTCGTACTAGGAGCAGCTCTCCTCAAACTTCCAACGTCCACGGCAGATAGGGACCGAACTGTCTCACGACGTTCTAAACCCAGCTCGCGTACCACTTTAAATGGCGAACAGCCATACCCTTGGGACCGGCTTCAGCCCCAGGATGTGATGAGCCGACATCGAGGTGCCAAACACCGCCGTCGATGTGAACTCTTGGGCGGTATCAGCCTGTTATCCCCGGAGTACCTTTTATCCGTTGAGCGATGGCCCTTCCATGCAGAACCACCGGATCACTAAGACCTACTTTCGTACCTGCTCGACATGTACGTCTCGCAGTCAAGCTGGCTTGTGCCTTTACACTAACCGCACGATGTCCGACCGTGCTTAGCCAACCTTCGTGCTCCTCCGTTACTCTTTGGGAGGAGACCGCCCCAGTCAAACTACCCACCACACAATGTCCCCGATCCCGGTTAGGGACCTGGGTTAGAACCTCAATATTGCCAGGGTGGTATTTCAAGGTCGGCTCCACGCAGACTGGCGTCCACGTTTCAAAGCCTCCCACCTATCCTACACAAGCAACATCAAGATCCACTGTGAAGCTGTAGTAAAGGTTCACGGGGTCTTTCCGTCTAGCCGCGGATACACTGCATCTTAACAGCGATTTCAATTTCACTGAGTCTTGGGTGGAGACAGCGTGGCCATCGTTACGCCATTCGTGCAGGTCGGAACTTACCCGACAAGGAATTTCGCTACCTTAGGACCGTTATAGTTACGGCCGCCGTTTACCGGGGCTTCGATCAACCGC
>NZ_CP103300.1:2005000-2097500 GCF_025562755.1 Endozoicomonas euniceicola | reverse complement strand
CCCTCTTTCATCATTGAAAGATGTACAGAAGCAATGAATGAGTCGGCTAAAACTGTTAATGGCTTTGAAGACCTTGAAGTATTCAAAAGAGCTTACAAGGTATCTTTGGAAATTCACTCACTGAGCTTGAATTTTCCGAAGCACGAACAATTTGCAGGGTTAGCGGATCAAATGCGTCGAGCCAGTAAAGGTATCTGCGCAAACATTGCGGAAGGCTATGGTAAATAAAGCGTATCTAACGCTGAGTTTCGAAGGTTTTTATTAATGGCCATCGGATCAGCCGACGAAATGCGAGTCTGGACGAGATACAGTCTTGACCTTGGTTATATAACCTTGAATCAATGGCAAGCTCTGAAGGCTGAATACCAACAAATAGCCCGGATGTTGACAGGATTACACAGAAGCTGGAAATAGCTTCTAAGCAACCTGTCCTCCGTCTTCTGTCATCTGTCTTCTGATTGCGGTAGAGGAGCGTTGTGTAAGCGGTTGAAGGTGTGCCGGGAGGCATGCTGGACGTATCACAAGTGCGAATGCTGACATGAGTAACGATAAAGGGAGTGAGATCCTCCCTCGCCGGAAGACCAAGGGTTCCTGCGCAACGCTAATCGGCGCAGGGTGAGTCGGCCCCTAAGGTGAGGTCGAAAGACGTAATCGATGGGAAACAGGTTAATATTCCTGTACTCCTTTTGACTGCGACGGAGTGACGGAGAAGGCTAGGCCGGCAGGGCGATGGTTGTCCCTGTTTAAGGTCGTAGGCTGTGGGTTCAGGCAAATCCGGACCCACAAAGCCGAGAACTGATGACGAACCGGCTACGGCCGGGAAGTGGTTGATGCCATGCTTCCAGGAAAAACTTCTAAGCTTCAGGTCAAAAGGAACCGTACCCCAAACCGACACAGGTGGTCAGGTAGAGAATACCAAGGCGCTTGAGAGAACTTGGGTGAAGGAACTAGGCAAAATGGCACCGTAACTTCGGGAGAAGGTGCGCCGGCTGGTGTGAAGGGCTTGCCCCGTAAGCACCGGCTGGTCGAAGATACCAGGTGGCTGCGACTGTTTATTAAAAACACAGCACTGTGCTAACACGTAAGTGGACGTATACGGTGTGACGCCTGCCCGGTGCCGGAAGGTTAATTGATGCTGTTATTCTTCGGAAGAAGCGGTTGATCGAAGCCCCGGTAAACGGCGGCCGTAACTATAACGGTCCTAAGGTAGCGAAATTCCTTGTCGGGTAAGTTCCGACCTGCACGAATGGCGTAACGATGGCCACGCTGTCTCCACCCAAGACTCAGTGAAATTGAAATCGCTGTTAAGATGCAGTGTATCCGCGGCTAGACGGAAAGACCCCGTGAACCTTTACTACAGCTTCACAGTGGATCTTGATGTTGCTTGTGTAGGATAGGTGGGAGGCTTTGAAACGTGGACGCCAGTCTGCGTGGAGCCGACCTTGAAATACCACCCTGGCAATATTGAGGTTCTAACCCAGGTCCCTAACCGGGATCGGGGACATTGTGTGGTGGGTAGTTTGACTGGGGCGGTCTCCTCCCAAAGAGTAACGGAGGAGCACGAAGGTTGGCTAAGCACGGTCGGACATCGTGCGGTTAGTGTAAAGGCACAAGCCAGCTTGACTGCGAGACGTACATGTCGAGCAGGTACGAAAGTAGGTCTTAGTGATCCGGTGGTTCTGCATGGAAGGGCCATCGCTCAACGGATAAAAGGTACTCCGGGGATAACAGGCTGATACCGCCCAAGAGTTCACATCGACGGCGGTGTTTGGCACCTCGATGTCGGCTCATCACATCCTGGGGCTGAAGCCGGTCCCAAGGGTATGGCTGTTCGCCATTTAAAGTGGTACGCGAGCTGGGTTTAGAACGTCGTGAGACAGTTCGGTCCCTATCTGCCGTGGACGTTGGAAGTTTGAGGAGAGCTGCTCCTAGTACGAGAGGACCGGAGTGGACGAACCACTGGTGTTCGGGTTGTGTCGCCAGACGCATTGCCCGGTAGCTAAGTTCGGACGGGATAACCGCTGAAAGCATCTAAGCGGGAAGCCCCCTTCAAGATGAGACTTCCCTTGACCCTAGAGGTCACATAAGAGACGTTGAAGACTACGACGTTGATAGGCGGGGTGTGTAAGCGTTGTGAGGCGTTGAGCTAACCCGTACTAATGACTCGAGAGGCTTGACCATATAACGCCAAAGCGATTTGAAGAGCTTGAAGCTATAAGCTTGAAGCCGGAAGCTGTACGCAATAGTGAGAGAGTGTAGAGCAAGAATAAACAAAGCTGTTTAAGTATATTTTGGATTCCAGGAGCGTTCAGCTTCGAGCTTTAAGCTTATAGCTTCCAGCTTGAGAGCCGAAGGCTCGACCAGTTTTGCCTGGTGACCATAGAGCGTTGGAACCACCCGATCCCATCCCGAACTCGGAAGTGAAACGACGCATCGCCGATGGTAGTGTGGGGCTTCCCCATGTGAGAGTAGGTCATCGCCAGACACTTATTTAGAAAACCCCAGTCGAGAAATCGGTTGGGGTTTTTGCTATTTGCTGTTCGAACAAATAGTAAAATACGAGAGATCATTCTATGAATTTTGATTCCCTGGGCCTTTCAGCCCCTATTCTGGAAGCGGTAGCCGAGGAAGGTTATGAAACGCCTTCTCCAATTCAGAGCAAGGCGATTCCAGCAGTACTGGAAGGCAGGGATGTCATGGCCGCAGCGCAAACAGGTACTGGTAAAACGGCAGGCTTTACTCTGCCAATTCTGGAACTGCTGAATCGTGGCGAACGTGCCGGTCCAAATCAGGCTCGTGCTTTGATTCTTACCCCAACAAGAGAGTTGGCTGCACAGGTCGGTGATAATGTTCGTGCTTACAGTCGACACTTGCCATTAAGCTCCGCGATTGTTTATGGTGGCGTGAAAATTAATCCACAAATGATGCGTATGCGTCGTGGTGCTGATGTTCTGATTGCAACTCCCGGCCGTTTACTGGATTTGTATAATCAGAATGCCGTCCGGTTCAAACATCTTGAAGTACTGGTACTGGATGAAGCTGATCGTATGCTGGATATGGGCTTTATTCATGATATTAAGAAAATCCTGAACATCCTGCCTAAACGTCGCCAGAACTTGATGTTTTCTGCCACTTTTTCTGATCAGATTCGAACTCTGGCGAAGAGTCTGGTGAATGACCCTGTTGAGATTTCTGTTAGCCCCCGCAATACCACGACCAAATTAGTGAAGCAGTGGGTGTGTCCGGTTGATAAAAAACAGAAGCCAGCCCTGTTAACGAATTTGATCAAAAAACATAAGTGGGAGCAGGTGCTGGTGTTTACCCGCACTAAGCATGGTGCAAACCGTTTAAGTCGTCATCTTGATGATAAAGGCATTAAATCGGCGGCTATCCACGGCAACAAAAGTCAGGGGGCTCGTACAAGAGCACTGTCTGAATTTAAATCTGGCGATGTTCGTGTGCTGGTTGCAACGGATATCGCCGCTCGCGGTCTGGATATTGATCAGCTACCTCAGGTCGTAAACTTTGATTTGCCTAATGTGGCTGAAGATTATGTACATCGTATTGGTCGTACCGGTCGTGCCGGGGCAACCGGTCAGGCGGTTTCTCTGGTTTGTGCTGATGAAGCCGACCAGTTAGGTGACATTGAGCAACTGATACAACAGACTCTGGAGCGCAAGGAGATTGCCGGTTTTGAGCCTGTGCATACTGTACCTGAAACCGGCCATGATCCTTCGCGTCGCCCGAGAAAGCAGAAGAAACCGAAAAAACCAAAGGTTGGTCATAAAGATGGTCAGCGTTCAGGTGCTAAAAAAGCACCCAAAAGGCCCCGGGAAAAAGCCGAACCCATTCTGACAACTCCACGCAAAGCACCGCGGCGCAGAGTAAAACCAAAGGTCTGAGATAAGTGGGTTCTTCAGTCGTTCTTCCCGCGCAAGCGGATCTCCGCCTGCGCGGGAAGGCTGTCAACTCTGGCGGATGAGGATGGCGCTACTATCTTGTAGTCGCTGTAGAACCCGTTCTTCATAATCCTCTACTACTGAGCCTTTAACTGAAGGGCGCTGAAGCAGGTTGTTCGACCAGTTCTTCAGCCCTGGTAAATGTTCAAGCAGGCCTGTATTGAAATGGCGATCAAGCAGATCAATCAAGCAAAAAACCGGGGCGTAGGCGGTGTCGACAAGGCTGAAGCGCTCACCATTAAAGAACTTTCCACCTTTCAGCTGTGCTTCAAGCTGGTTCAGCTGTGTTAAAAGCAATGAACGTTCTTTTTCCAGCGACTCTTCGTCTTCGGCAGTCCTCAGGCGGTGGCTGGTCATTAGCAGGCTGGAACCAAACTCGATCCAGGCACGGTTCCGGGCTTTTGCAAAAGGGTCTTCAGGGTGCAGTGACGGCGGAGTGATTTCATCAAGATATTCATTGATAACGGCGGACTCAAATAAAATGTCGTCGTCGTTTATTCGCAAGACTGGAACCTTACCCAGGGGGGAAATTTCCAGGAACCAGTCTGGTTTGTTGTCCAGTTCGATATAGGTGACATCAAAGGGGATATTTTTTTCCAGAAGAGTGATCACTGAACGCTGAACATAGGGACAGAGTTTGAAGCTGATCAGTTCTATTTTTGGCATGATATGTACCATTTTTGTTCTGAATTCATTGTGAACTCAGAAAGTTACAAAGTAATGAGAAAATATAGTTGCCAACGTTTGATTGTGTGAGTTTTTGGTTAAAAAAGTTAATAGGTTAAATATTTTAGTGATCTGGCTCAGCACTGTTTTCATTAGATTAGGGCATTATTAATGCGTCTGACGGATTTGATGCCATTTCAAGTCTTCGTAAAGATACCCAGTGAATTACACCTTCTGAAAGTCTGAGCCATGCCGCTTAAAAAATTGATACCTATATCTCTCATATTTCTTGTTCTTTTTTTCTTTCCCCAGATGATTTTTCCGGAAGGCATGTTCAGTGTATTGCAGCAACGTGTACTGGCGATCTTCGTGCTGGCCACCATGATGTGGATAAGCGACGCTGTACCCGCTTTTGCAACATCGCTGCTGATTATCATGCTGCTGGTGCTGACGACCACGAACAGCGCTCCTTTCCCGTTACGTGAAGCCCTGGGGGATGAGGCTCTGGCTTACACGTCAATTTTCAATAGTTTTGCTTCGCCAGTCATTATTCTGTTTCTGGGCGGATTCTTTATTGCCATGGCCTGTGCCAAATACAAGCTTGATCTGAACCTTGCCCGCGTCCTGTTGAAACCGTTCGGGACACGTTATGAGATCGTTATGCTGGGTGTAATGATTATTACCGCGGTGTTCTCCATGTTTATGAGCAACACGGCCACCAGCGTAATGATGCTGACGATCATGACACCTCTGCTGGCGAAAATGGACAGTTCTGATCCGGGTTGTCGTGCCCTGGTTATTTCTATTCCTATTGCGGCGAACCTGGGGGGAATGGGAACTCCAATTGGTACACCGCCCAATGCGATCGCGTTTCGTTACTTTGTCGGTGAGTACGCCCTGAGTTTTGGTGGCTGGATGGCCTTTGCAGTGCCTGTTACCGTTGTGCTGATTGCTTTCAGCTGGTGGTTGCTGCAGAAGTTGTACCCTTCCAAAAGCAAAGAGATCAGCATCACCATCGACTCCCGGTTTGAGCTGGGTCTGAAGCCTTACATTGTTTACGGTACTGTGATTACTACAGTGTTGCTGTGGATGCTCTCCAGTTTCCATGGCATTAACGCCTATGCAGTGGCCATTATTCCAGTGGCTGTATTCAGCTTAACCGGCATTGTTGAAAAGAATGACCTGAAAAACATCAGCTGGGATGTTCTGTGGCTGCTGGCCGGTGGTATCGCGATTGGTACTGGTCTTGCCTCTTCCGGTCTGGCTGAAAAAGTGGTCAGCCTGGTACCGTTTGATAACTACAGCGGTGCCATGATTATTCTGGGTATCAGTATTCTGTGTATGGTGATGGCGACGTTTATGTCCCACACCGCGACGGCTAACCTGCTGATGCCGATTGCTGTTTCCATGTCGGTTTCTATTGCCAGCATTGCCGACCTTGGTGGTCTGGTGGTAATGGGTACTGCGGTTGCCCTGGCTTCCTCTCTGGGTATGGGGCTGCCCATCAGTACACCGCCCAATGCCCTGGCCCATGCTACGGGCCTGGTGGATACCAAAGACTTTATCAGGACGGCGCGAATCATCAGCCCGGTGGGGGTGTTGCTGATTTATGGGGTTTTGCTTGGACTGGCGTCCATTAATTTCTTCTGATCAGCAGACTGCCCCAGTGACCGGGAGTGTTATCCGGTCACAGGGGCAATCATGAAACCAGCTTCGTTTCGCTCGAAGCCGGACAGGGCCATTCTCATGGCGGGTTATGGGTTAGAAAAATGCTTCTCCATTACCATCTTTACATTGGCTTTTTCTTTTTCATACCCTCCCCCGTCAGGCTTACCGACAGCCTGTGCCACATACATCCTGATTTCAAAAGGCTCAAAATCAGGAAGTTGTTCTTTGTTTGCTGCTACGTACCTTCGGTTTTTGTTACGGAAAGTGTCTGAAATGAGTACATGCTCTCCTTCAAGTTTGCTGGCATCTTTTCTGGTGCTGTAGTTTTTTGGTGAAATAACTATTGGTGTTCTTGTGGAAAAACGAATGAACTTTTCTACTTTTTTGCTTTCGCTTAAATTAAGAAGGGCTGTGGAACTAATAATTGCATTGAAAAAATAGTTGTCAACGGGAGTCAGCGTTAAAGATAGAGGTCCTCCAAAAAGTCTCCTGATACTCTGTTTGTCGTACCATGAATCGCCATATTTACTGTAACTTCTGGAGTTAAATATCTTGTAGGAGTAATCAGTTATTTCATAGAGGTCAATACCCAAGGATTGAAGGTGGTCGTAGCTTCCGGTTTTCTCACTCTCAGCCAAACCTCCAAGATAATGGTATTTAGCGTGCTTCCATTTTGTAAATAAATGTTTCGTATTCGATCTATTAACGTAAGTTTTTAGATTATTAAAACGATTGAAGTCAATGACTTCAAAAAATGTGGCACGATAATTAACTTCATTAGAGCCCTCTTGCATCTCTCTAACGGGTGTTAGCCTGTTTGTAATGAAGGGAATGGCTGCTATTTTGTTACTGCCGTTAAAATATATTTTTGCTTTAATAACTCCAGAAAAAATGAATCCGGATAAATTGGCTGAATTGTAATAATACTCCATGTAAGATGCAGGGACCCTACACTTTTTCTCTTCATAAGAGTTGGGGTTCATTTTAATGTAAGTGTCGAAATCATAAATTCCTTTTGCCTTTTCTTCATAAATATCCTTTGGCTTGAATGTGAAGTATTTAAGGATACCACCGCTGCAGTAGGAAAGGCCGCATCTGAATGTATAGGGTGCATGTTCACAAGGGAAAAAACCGTTAAGTCGTGCGTTAAATTTAACCTCTTCTGGTGTTGCCAGATGTTTCAGATAATAAGACAGGTCAGTACTTGGTTTTGCGCGGAGGGCAGGCGGGTTATAACGTATCTGAGAGAGAGGAACAGTTGTGCTTTGCGGTGTTGTCTCCACGGTAGAGGGGGTGGTAGTAGTAGAGGGTGCGGTAGGGGGTGTGGTAGAGGGTGTGGGAGTCTTTTCAAGTAAGATTGCTGCCAGATAGTCGAGAGGGATATTTTTGGTATTGCCATTAGTATTCATATTTCTGAATACCTGCTTAAAATTTTCCGGGAGCTTTTCCCATGACAAAGAGACTCTTGTTCCTCTATTTAAAAAATCTTTGTTCGGTCTGGCTTCTGGTTTGTCATTGGTCGCTTCTGACAAGCCAAATGAATGGACAGACAAGGGTTGAAGACAGATAGATAAAAGAAAATAAAACCTGAAGAGATTCACTAAATTTTTCATCATATTATGTCTTTGTTGGTAGGGGGACACTAAGTATAAAATATTCTGTGGATGGTGATGTTTATGTCTCACACTGCGATGGCTAGTACGTCCCAGTTAATCTGTTTGATGTCTTCAGTGGTGATAATGCCACACAGGGAAAAGACGACAACAGGCAATAGGGCAGCGGTGTATGAATTGATGCCATGGCGACTGGCGGTAACCCAAAGCAGAATGGTTGCTGCTGTAGTGCCATAGACAATGAAAGCCTCTTTTCTCTGCTCGAATTCACTGTCGATTTCCAGATGAATAGCATGAATACCTGTAGGGTAAACTTTGCGTAGCAGAGTCCAGCTGATGAAAATCAGAATGGTGGCCATGGGAATGGCAAACAGTATCCAGTCACCAAAGCTCATGGCGTATTCGGCTGTCAGGTAGCGGAAAGCAATGGCGTTTGGTGGTGTGCCGATGGGTGTGCCAATACCGCCCACGTTGGCAGCAACAGGCACTGCCAGAATCATACCTTTGATGCCAGGATCAGTGTGATCCATGCCTTTCAGCAGTGGTGTGAGCAAAGTCAGCATCATCGCGGTGGTGGCGGTGTTACTCATAAACATGGAGAAAATGGCGGTAATCTCGCTGCCCGGCAATGGTTATCCCGCTTATCGGTATCATCTCAACAGGCAGAAAAAACAGAAAGAGGAAGAGCAGGCCAATCACGGCGAGTTTTGCATTACGATACATAAGTACTACAGACGCATTATCTTTATTAGCAAAATCGTCGTAAACCCTCGCCCAATGCGGGCGGGGATATAAGACGGGAAGGCGCAGAGCCTTCCGCCATCAATCTGGTGTACTCTGGCTATTAACGTAGTCCTTCAGAGTCTCGATAGTTGCACCGCCAGCACCGCCAGCACTGCAAGCAAAGTAAGACCTTGACCACATTAAGCCTGCTTTGCTCTGAGCAGTAAGGTGGGTATTCAGCATTCGCAACCGTCTTGATGATGTTGATTTGAGATTATTTACCATGACACTGATAGCCAGTTTTGGTGGGTAGGCCACCAACAGGTGTGCGTGATCTTTTTCGCCATCCATTTCAAGTAACTGGCATTCCAGTTTTTCACATGCACTCTCGAACGACTCCCGTAACTGCTTGATCATATAGCCATCAAAAAGCTTTCGTCTGTACTTTGTCGTGAACACCAAATGAACAACCAGCTTGGTAACGCTATGTCGTTTGCGAAGATACCCTTTAAGCAAATCTTTATTGTGTGCGCTCACTTGAAAACCTCTTTCAAATACCTGTAATATAAACTTTATATTAATGAGCACTGAAATAACGTTCCATGCTGAGAGCCACCAAAGTACGAATCTATCCAACATCAGAGCAGGCGGAATTTCTCGACCGTCAGTTTGATGCTGTGCGGTTCGTATGGAACAAGGCCCTGGCTATTAAGGTTCATTATTACAAGGTTCGTGGGCAGAGCCTTTCTCCCAAAAAACACCTGAAGCCCTTGCTGGCAAAAGCCAAGAAAAGCCGAAAGTACTCATGGCTGAAAAACGCTGACTCTATTGCACTGCAACAGGCCACTATCAATCTGGATACGGCCTTTCAAAACTTTTTCAATCCCAAATTGCAGGCAAGATTTCCTCGCTTCAAGAAAAAGCATGGCAAGCAAAGTAGCTACCATTGTACGTCTGTCTCTGTGGGCGATAACTGGATAAAAATCCCCAAGCGCAAGCCCATAAGGGCTAAAGTGCATCGTGAAATAGTGGGTAAGGTGAAGTCTGTCACCCTGAGCAGAACGCTAACCGGCAAGTATTTTGCCTCCATATTGGCTGATGATACCCAGGAACAACCAAAACAGATTGATAATCTTGAAGCTAATCAGGTTGTCGGTGTTGATATGGGGATTGCTGATCTGGCTATCACCAGTACCGGCCATAAGACTGGCAATCCTCGCTTTCTGAAAAAAGCACAACGTAACCTGAAAAGAAAACAACAGGCTCTATCTCGCTGCAAGAAAGGCTCAAAAGGTAGGCACAAAGCCCGTTTATTGGTGGCAAAGGCGCATGAGCGTGTAGCCTTTGCCCGTAATGATTTTCAGCATAAGCTATCAAAACAACTCATCGACGAAAACCAAGCGGTGATTGTGGAGACACTGAAAGTTAAAAACATGCTCAAGAACAAGCGTCTTGCTCGTTCTATTGTTGATGCTGGCTGGCACTCACTGATAACCAAACTCGAATACAAGGCAAAGCAGGAAGGTAAACATCTGGTGAAGATAGACCAGTGGTTTGCATCCTCTAAAACTTGCTCAGTCTGCGATTTGAAACAGGAAAAAATGCCATTGAGAATCCGATCATGGGAGTGTAGCTGTGGTGCTATCCATGACCGGGATATTAATGCAGCTCGCAATATCAAGAAGCAAGGCATATTGAAATTAAAGGCGGAAGGACTGTCCGTTTCTGCTGATGGAGGCTTGCGTAAATCCGGCAGACTGTCGGTTGCTGCCTAAGAAATCAGAAGCCTCACCCGATAGGGTGGGGAGCAGTCACTGGTGATTTATTATGTTTTTTGTTGATGCCGCTGTTTTGGGCTGGGTCAATGAAAGGGTAAATACTGATAGTCTGGTGGCAAATGCTATTGCTGGTGTTTGGTCTATGCTTTCCTCTTTTGGCAGCTTGAAGGTAATAGCGTGGGAAAACTGGTTCTGTTTGGTAGTGCGTTACTCATTGCCTTGATTTTACTGGCTATTCTTGACACCTCTGAACAAGCTGCCATCGGCTTGCTCAAAAACGAGAAGCTGGTCCTTTTTCAGTTTGATAATCCCGAACATAAAGCGATTCTGAATACCCCCACGCAGCCGGTTCGCAAACTGCCAGACAAGCGCATTGACGCACTGATTGACGCCATGCAGAAATTGATAACCACCAACGTTGCAGGTATATCCGCCAATCAGGTCGGTAAGCCGTTGCAGCTGTTTCTGATTGCGCCGCCCCCCATGGCGAGCAGCTCCGTACCGGCTGAGGTTTTCATTAATCCTGTAATTACAAAAGTGTCCGGACAGAAGGTCTGCTTCTGGCATGGTTGCCTTAGTGCCAAAGGCAAGCCTTTTGGCAAAACAGCCACCTGGAGCGAAATCACCCTTCAGGCTCAGGATGCCAGAGGCAACACGTTTACCCGAGACCTGAAAGGTATGGACGCTATTGTGGCGCAACATGAATTCCGTCACCTGCTGGGCGGCGGATATCATGACCATGCCAAAGAGTTTCATGACGAAAAAGAGCTGATGCGTTTAATCTTCCAGAAGAAAGAAATCTATATCCAGGCGTGTGATGACAAGGCACCCTTTTTGCTGAGTGGCTATCAGCCTGGTGAGCGCATTGAAGAGTACGCAAAACGGACAGGCCGTTAAAGCTGGCTTTTGAGTGCCTTAAAGGCTTCCATCACCCGCTGTCTTGAGTCACTGTGATTGACGACAGGCGGCGGATAGCTCAGTGCCAGCTGGCTGTTTTTCTGGTACGGCGCATGTATCCGCCGGTTATCCAGATGCGCCAGTTCCGGCAGCCATTGCCGGATGAATGCTCCCTCACTGTCAAACTTTTCGGACTGGCTGGTGGGGTTAAACATCCGAAAGTAAGGCGCGGCATCGGTACCGGTGCTGGCAGACCATTGCCAGCCGCCATTATTAGCGGCCAGATCGCCATCAATCAGGTGTTCCATAAAAAACTGTTCCCCCAGCCGCCAGTCGAGCAGCAGATTTTTCGACAGGAACATGGCCGTGACCATACGCAGTCGGTTGTGCATCCAGCCGGTACTGGTCAGCTGGCGCATGGCGGCGTCCACCAGGGGAAAACCGGTTTCTCCTGTCTGCCAGGCTTTGAGTAGTGTTGGGTCATTCCGCCAGGTCAGTCTTTCGGTTTCAGGTTTGAAAGCCCGGTGCCTGGAAACCCGGGGAAATCCATACAGTATATGTTTATAAAACTCTCGCCAGATCAGCTCACCGAGCCATGTGGTGATACCCGGATTGCCGGTATCCAGCTCACCATTGTTTGCCTGCAGTGCCTGATGGAAACACTGTCTGACCGACAAGGTACCAGCGGTCAGCCAGGGGGAGAGCGAGCTGGTTCCGGCTATGGCTGGAAAGTCCCGCTGGTTATGGTATTGCTCGATGGTATTCACCAGAAAGGTGTTGAGCCTGTTATGCGCCACCGCTTCACCAGCAGGCCAGTGGTCATCAATGTTTCTGGCGGTGGCTGGAAAATGCTGCTCCAGTGATTCGGGGTTCGTGTACTCCAGGGGTAAAGGAGCCTGTTTTTCAGGGGCGGGCAGTGGTTGAAGTTGTTCCGGGGTGATGCGCTGGAACAGACTTCTTTTGAAAGGTGTAAAAACTTTGAAGTACTGACCCTGCATGTTTCGCAGGGTACCCGGAATAAACAGGGTTTGCTGATGATAGCGGTGGCAGGGAATATTCTTCTGCCTGAATAAACGCTCAGTGTCATCGTCCCGCTGTTGTTCGTAAACCCCATATTCATCGTTCAGCCAGAGCGACGGAATAGTAAACTTTTCCGCCAGTTTAAGCAGGGTTGCCGGGGCTTTGTTGAATGATTCTGCCGGGGCAATAATCAGAGGGATGTTTAACCTGCCCAGTTCGTTTTCCAGAGCCTTGAGGTTCTGCATCCAGAAATAGAGTTTGTTATTGCTATCGTGCTGTAGACGCCATTGCCGCGGAAACAATAGATAGACACCAATAACCTGAGAGCATTGCTGACTCGCATGATAAAGGGCGGGGTTGTCCAGAACCCTGAGATCGGATCTGAACCATACAAGTCCAAGATTTTGTTGCATGGAAAGTTGCCTGCCGGTATCTGTGCTTTTTTTGCATTGTACGTAAAGATAACACCTATACTGACCCACCGAAAAAATAAGAAGTCATCACAGGGTTGGTTAATGAAAAAATTGCTGCTGTTTTCCGGTGTGCTTGCTGGAATGTTGTCACCGGCTGTTCGGGCGAATGATGTTTCAGATATAGCGATTGATGTGTCGGAGTCTTTATTGCCGTCTGAATCGGTTTCATCCGTTAATCAGATCACTGTTCCTGCCACTGACGCAGGGCGGGCTTTAAGAGAAATCAACGGTGTAACAGCCTCCAGAAAAGGTGGTAAAGGTTTCGAGCCTATTATTCGTGGGCAGCAGCAGAGTCAGCTGAATGTGGTGATGGATGGCACTTATATCCATGGTGCCTGCCCGGGGAGAATGGACCCGCCCACCACTTACGTCAGTCGGGCCGGGTACGACAAAGTGGAAGTTATTCGGGGATATGAATCGGTTATTTATGGTGCAGGTGGCCCTGGTGGTACGGTACTGTTCACCAGGGACGACCCTGACTTTAACAATGATCAGGGTATGCGCTGGCACCCATCCGTTACCGGCAAGGCTTATATGGGGTATACCGGTAACTCTAATGGCAAAGACCTGTCTCTGGATATTGCGGCAGGCAGCTCTGAAGGCTGGTTGCGAGCGTATGGCGGTTATCAGGACGCGGGCAATTATAAGGATGGCAGTGGCAGTAAGGTCAGCTCAGCTTTTCGCTCCAACACTGGAGGGTTAATTATTTCCGGAGAGGTCGCCGGTTTTACCCGTATGGAGTTGAATGTCGAAGCGGTTCGTGACGACGATGTGTATTACTCTGGCAACGGTATGGATGCTCCCCGGGCTAAAGCCGATATCTGGCGTTTTAAAACCCGTTACGACCGGTCATTCCTGATATTTGATGCCCTGGAACTGTCAGCTTACCGTTCTGATGTTAAGCATCAAATGGATAACTTCAGTGTCAGACGACGCAAGCCCAATGCTCCCAACGGTTTGAAGGCACCCTCCACGTCATTAACTTGGGGCGGGCGTTTGCAGGGTTCTGTCTTTACGGAAAAGAGTGAGCTGCGTATTGGTATCGACTATCAGGCCAATGACCGGGATGCCAGACGCTATAAAGTGGCCTTGAACGACGCTTCTTTGGACAAACGTTCAAAGGCTGACCAATACCAGTCTCATATGTGGCCGGGTGTTGAATATCGGCAGATGGGGCTGTTTGCTGAACTGGATTATGAGTTGAGCGATAACGATCACCTCAGGGTGGGCGTGCGTTATGATGACTTTAAAGCGGAAGCGACAAAAGCTTCTGCTGAAGCGCTGGGAGCCAGCAGCCCGGATGCGCTCTACCAAAAGTACTACGGTTATAAGGCTGACAAAGTCAGTGAAGGCAACAGCAGCGGCCTGGTGAGCTGGATTCATGACCTGTCATCGACACAGTCTGTTGGGTTGCGAGTCAGTCGTAGTGTCCGGACGGCCGATGCTTCTGAGCGTTACATTGCTTCCAGAGGTTCCTGCTGCCATGGCAGTGATGACTGGGTGGGTAATCCCCGGATAAAGCCAGAGATTCATCATCAGCTGGATGCTGGTTATCAGTTTCAGGCAACCCGGGCACAGTTTCGTGTGATGTTTTTTGTTGATGAGGTCAACGACTTTATCCTGCGGACTTCTGGCAGCTCTTCAGGTAAGAGAGGAGCAAAGCTGTATAAAAACTTCGATGCCCGCTTATATGGATGGGAAATGGAATCCCGCTATGACTTTGGACACTGGCAGCCTGCTATTGGATTGTCCTGGACCCGGGGCGAAAACCGTGATGATTCCCAGCAGAAAAGCCTGCCGCAGATTCCACCTCTGACGGGCAGTATCAAACTGGATTACAACACGAATGTCTGGTTACTGGGGGCCAGGTATGAGTTTGCAGCCCGTCAGGATAAAGTGGATACAAACAGCGGACTGGATGCGGGTGAATCCTCAGGTTATGGCGTGATGCATTTGCATGGCTGGTATCAGCTGGATAAAGGTTTAAAGTTGCTGGGTGGTGTCGAAAATCTGTTTAACCGAACCTATGCCCTGCACGTTAACCGCGCCAGCCGTGATCCCTTTAACCCGGAAGCCTTAAGGGTTCATGAACCGGGCAGGCAAGTGTGGGTGGGGGTTGAACTCTTGTTCTGATCCATAAAAAACGCCCTGCAATGATGAATTACAGGGCGTTTAAAGTGCATCCGTCGTTGCGATTACCTGGTCAAAAAGATGGCCAGTCCCGGAAGAACAAAGAAGGCCAGTGCCAGATAAGCAAATGCGTAAGCCTTCTTTTTCACGGCCAGCTCTGCCAGTTTCTCGGCGGCGAATAGTGGGATTTCACGCAACGGCTTGATGCCATAGATAAGTGCTACCGCAAACAGGTTAAAGAACAGATGCACCATAGCAATGGTCATTGCGGGCATGGCGGCATCGGCAGAGATTGCGGTGGCTGCCAGAATAGCGGTAATGGTTGTACCAATGTTTGCGCCCAGAGTAACAGGGTACATCTGACGAACCGAGAACAGACCGCTGCCGACCATGGGTACCATCAGGCAGGTCGTGGTGGTAGACGACTGAACCATGACGGTCATGGCAGCACCGGACACAATACCGGAAACCGGGCCACGACCAATGGATTTTTCCAGAACGTCCTTAGCCTTGCCGGTCATCACCTTCTTCAGCAGTTTGCCTAAACGAACCACGGCAGAGAAGATCAGGAAAACACCAAAGGCAATCATTGCCAGACCACCCAGGGTATTGTCAGGCAGCAGCCTGGCAAAACCTTTGATGATGTCTACTGACGGCGCTGTGAGAAATTTCACAGGGTTAAAGCCGATGCTCATATCCTGACCACCCACCAGCATTTCAGCCACGGACAGGGACAGTTTGCTCAGGAAGCCGGTCATCAGTTCCAGTGGCAGAATAATCAGCACCGCCAGATAGTTAAAGAAGTCATGCACAGTGGATGCTGAAAAAGCCCGTTTGAACTCTTTGTTACAGCCCATGTGACCCAGACTAACGACAGTGTTAGTGATTGTTGTACCAATATTGGCACCCATAATCATCGGGATCGCCATGTGTACTGGCAGTCCGCCAGCTACCAGGCCCACAATGATAGACGTCACTGTACTGGAAGACTGTATCAGTGCAGTGGCCAGTGTACCGGCAATCAAAGCCAGAAAAGCATTGTTGGCAAAGTTAAACAGTTCAGCGGCGTTACCACCCACCACCATTTTGAAACCGGAACCAATAACACTTACGGCAACCAGCAGGCCGTAAATCCAGAGGATTACCTTTAACCAGATGCGACCATAGTGGCGGGTCATTATCTTGTCATTTGAAACAGGGTTAGCTGCTATCGTCTCAGACATGTTTCTGCACCTTAGTGCGTGAATGGTGGTGGCGAAGTTAAAGGGTTTATGTTTCAGAAATATTACAATATTGACATTATACTGAAATAATTTTGTGGGCTCTTTGACTCCCCTCTTTCAGTTTCTATCCTGATCAATTTTTCGGCTACTATAGCTAGACTAAGTAAGTTCTCACTGACAAAGAGGAGTAGGTTATGAACTCTTACTTTAAAAATGACAGGCACTTTAAAAAATCCTCAGCCTGTTCCATCCCAGAATCTCCTGTCTGTGTTTCTGTTGCAATCAGTCCGGAAAAAGAGGTTGCTGTGAGACAAGGCAACGATCCGGACAGAGCGACGCTGGTTTTTAGCAAAATCGTCGTAAACCCTCGCCCAATGCGGGGGGGGTATAAGACGGGAAGGCACAGAGCCTTCCGCCATCAATCTGGTGTACTCTGGCTATTAACGTAGTCCTTCAGAGTCTCGATAGTTGCACCGCCAGCACTGCAAGCAAAGTAAGACCTTGACCACATTAAGCCTGCTTTGCTCTGAGCAGTAAGGTGGGTATTCAGCATTCGCAACCGTCTTGATGATGTTGATTTGAGATTATTTACCATGACACTGATAGCCAGTTTTGGTGGGTAGGCCACCAACAGGTGTACGTGATCTTTTTCGCCATCCATTTCAAGTAACTGGCATTCCAGTTTTTCACATGCACTCTCGAACGACTCCCGTAACTGCTTGATCATATAGCCATCAAAAAGCTTTCGCCTGTACTTTGTCGTGAACACCAAATGAACAACCAGCTTGGTAACGCTATGTCGTTTGCGAAGATACCCTTCAAGCAAATCTTTATTGTGTGCGCTCACTTGAAAACCTCTTTCAAATACCTGTAATATTAAGCTTATATTAATGAGCACTGAAATAACGTTCCATGCTGAGAGCCACCAAAGTACGAATCTATCCAACATCAGAGCAGGCGGAATTTCTCGACCGTCAGTTTGATGCTGTGCGGTTCGTATGGAACAAGGCCCTGGCTATTAAGGTTCATTATTACAAGGTTCGTGGGCAGAGCCTTTCTCCCAAAAAACACCTGAAGCCCTTGCTGGCAAAAGCCAAGAAAAGCCGAAAGTACTCATGGCTGAAAAACGCTGACTCTATTGCACTGCAACAGGCCACTATCAATCTGGATACGGCCTTTCAAAACTTTTTCAATCCCAAATTGCAGGCAAGATTTCCTCGCTTCAAGAAAAAGCATGGCAAGCAAAGTAGCTACCATTGTACGTCTGTCTCTGTGGGCGATAACTGGATAAAAATCCCCAAGTGCAAGCCCATAAGGGCTAAAGTGCATCGTGAAATAGTGGGTAAGGTGAAGTCTATCACCCTGAGCAGAACGCTAACCGGCAAGTATTTTGCCTCCATATTGGCTGATGATACCCAGGAACAACCAAAACAGATTGATAATCTTGAAGCTAATCAGGTTGTCGGTGTTGATATGGGGATTACTGATCTGGCTATCACCAGTACCGGCCATAAGACTGGCAATCCTCGCTTTCTGAAAAAAGCACAACGTAACCTGAAAAGAAAACAACAGGCTCTATCTCGCTGCAAGAAAGGCTCAAAAGGTAGGCACAAAGCCCGTTTAGGGAAGCAGCAGAACATAATATACCGCTGTTGGCTTTTGGCGGTTGGCTGTATGAGCAGCTAATAGCCAAAAGCCAACAGCCAAAAGCCCGGTAAGTTATTGAATGCTGCGCCCCTTATTGGTGGCAAAGGCGCATGAGCGTGTAGCCTTTGCCCGTAATGATTTTCAGCATAAGCTATCAAAACAACTCATCGACGAAAACCAAGCGGTGATTGTGGAGACACTGAAAGTTAAAAACATGCTCAAGAACAAGCGTCTTGCTCGTTCTATTGCTGATGCTGGCTGGCACTCACTGATAACCAAACTCGAATACAAGGCAAAGCAGGAAGGTAAACATCTGGTGAAGATAGACCAGTGGTTTGCATCCTCTAAAACTTGCTCAGTCTGCGATTTGAAACAGGAAAAAATGCCATTGAGAATCCGATCATGGGAGTGTAGCTGTGGTGCTATCCATGACCGGGATATTAATGCAGCTCGCAATATCAAGAAGCAAGGCATATTGAAATTAAAGGCGGAAGGACTGTCCGTTTCTGCTGATGGAGGCTTGCGTAAATCCGGCATACTGTCGGTTGCTGCCTAAGGGGCGCAGCATTCAATAACTTACCGGGCTGTTGGCTTTTGGCTATTAGCTGCTCATACAGCCAACAGCCAACAGCGGTATATTATGTTCTGCTGCTTCCCTAAGAAATCAGAAGCCTCACCCGATAGGGTGGGGAGCAGTCACTTCAGACGAATGGAATGCTTTTATCAAGGGAGTCAAGAACGGAGAGTTTGATTTGAGCTGAAGTGGGTAAGGTATTTGTTACCCGATGCAGTGACTCTGTTTTTGTAAGCAATTTGCGACAGTGCTCAGACGCAGTCCGGGTGGGTGCAGGCAGGTCAGTTTCTCCTTGAATTTTATTGAAATATTGTGCCGGGTCGACTGGACTTGCAGTGACTGAGCAAGCCCGTCAGTGACACCGGCAATGTCAAAACGTTGCACCGGTATTAATATTGTTGACTCTGACTGACGTCTTGCCTGATTTGTAGCAAGTTGTTTTCCAGATGTTGAAGTGATTGTTGTAGTCGTATTCCGAGTGTCTGGGCCTGCTGATGTTGTTCCCGTAACCGATGTTGATGCTCTGGGCTTAGTAGCTGCAAATTATGAGATAAACTGAGTTGCAATGTTTGATTCAGGTGTAGTAACCGGGTGAAAAAACCTGTAAACCTTCGCAGGTTTTGACAGAGTCTTTGCAGGTTTTGATGGTGTGGGTTTCCGATAACAGGGGGATTATAAATATTGCTGCTAAAGGTAGGAGTTGCTGCGTTATCATTTATCAAACTAGAAACAGCGATGGACTCAGCTGTCTGAACTTCTCCATATCTCTCCAGAACATGTTCAATAGGCGATAACTGTTGCTCAATTAACAGGCTAACTTGATTGGTGAGACCATTTCTGGCTGTAAACTGCAATGGTTGTCTGCCTTGATTGTCTGCAATATCGGCATTTGCTCCATGAGCTAACAGCTGTCTTGTGGCAAACTCACGGCCTTCGAGTATGCTCAGGAACAGGGGTGTTTCTCCTCGAAGATTCCTCCTGTTAACCGGGTAATCTAAAGATAAAAGCAGGCGTATTGTTGAAGTTTGGTTGTAATGCACTGCCAGATGCATAAGGTCGTTTCCGTTCCTGTCGGGATGACCAGGCGCTCGCCTCTGCATGAGGGCTCTTATAATATCATTATGTCCATACCGAACCGCATAGCTCAGGAGTGAATGAGCATTGTGGTCGCGAGTTTGAATATAGTTTGGATGCTGATTCAAGAGAGACACAACTCTGTCGAGATGCCCGATAGTGACAGAGTAAAACAAGTCTGTATTAATAAGGGTATGAAGCAAATCTCCATAAAATGGAAACCAGACTGGTTGATTTATAATACCAGCCATCCTGATTATTAATAAAAAGGTTAGCCACTGATTTCCTGAAGCTAAAGAAAGAAATGAAGGAAAGCTGAGTTGGTTCTCATCCATAGGGGTTGTGAACCAGCATATCAGGTTAACCATTTCTTTATAGCTCTGATAGTCTAACAGTTCGTTTAATCTGCGTTCAGTTTCATCCTGATTCTCAAGCTGGATTAACTTATTAAGCTCTTCTTTGCCTGGTGGGAGACCGGAAGCGGTCATTATAGACAAACACCAGAACAAGATGGGGACAAGAAAAATACGCTGCATGCTTATTGCCCTGTTTTATGTTTATAAAAAGTAAGTGTTGACCGTAGTTATTTTTTCAGAGTAGTTTGGCTCAAAAAGCGAATATTTGCAGTTATATATAAATTAATGGAATCGGGTTGTATGAATCAGGAGACGACCAGCCTGTCTGTGCCCAGCATGAGTTGTGCAGGCTGTGTGGCAAAAGTCGAAAAGGCGCTTAAAGCTGTTGATGATGTGACGGATGCCCGGGTTAATCTGGCGGAGAAAACCGCAGAAGTCGATGGCTTGCCTGATGTGGTAACGCTGTTGCAGGCACTCGAAGCCATTGGTAAGCCAGGGACGTTAATTGACAGTGAAGAAGACAATCGTCGTCAGCAGGAGCAGCGTGATCAGGCGCAGTACCGTTATCTTCTGAAGCATGGCGTCTTTGCGCTGGTGGTCAGCATCCCATTGATGCTGTCGATGTTTTTTATCCCCATGACGGTTCATACCCCTCAGGATCAGTGGCTGTGGGGCTGTATTGGTATGGTCACTCTGGGGATTCTGGTGTTCTCCGGACGCCATTTCTTTAAAGGACTGGTGGAATCGATTCGTCACGGCTCTGCCACGATGGATACACTCATTGCCCTGGGAACCGGAACAGCATGGCTCTACTCCATGGCGGTGGTGTTCTGGCCGCAATGGTTTCCTGTAGCGGCTCGTCATGTGTACTTTGAAGCCTCTGCCATGATAATCGGCCTGATTAATATGGGTCAGGCCATGGAACTTCGAGCAAAGGGGAAAACCAGTTCGGCGATTAAACGGTTACTGGGGCTTCAGGTGAAAACGGCTCGTATTGTCAGAGAGGATAAAGAGATTGACGTGCCGGTGACCGCCGTAAAGGCTGGCGATATTGTCCGTGTTCGCCCCGGTGAAAGAATACCTGTGGATGGTCGGGTAACCCGTGGTACAACGCGGGTGGATGAATCCATGTTGACCGGTGAGCCCCTGGCAGTCAGCAAAAGTGTTGATGATGAGGTAGCAGCAGGCACTCTGAACAAGAATGGGTCGATTCTGTTTGTGGCGGAAAAAGTCGGTCAGGACACGGCTCTGGCGCATATCATTCAACTGGTGAAACAGGCACAAAACGCCAAAATGCCCATTACCCGGCTGACTGACCAGATTTCTGCGGTTTTTGTTCCAGTGGTTATTGTTATCGCCATTCTTGCTGCACTGGCCTGGTATTTTATTGGGCCGCAGCCCGCCATCGCTCATGCCTTTGTTGTCCTGACAACCGTATTGATTATTGCCTGTCCCTGTGCGCTGGGACTGGCAACCCCAATGTCGGTCATGGCCGGAGTTGGACGAGCCGCTGAACTGGGGATGCTGGTTCGCAATGGTGAAGCTCTGCAGAAAGCCAGTCAGTTAACGACAGTGGTTGTTGATAAAACGGGTACGGTGACGGAAGGCGCTCCGTCCGTCACCGATATTCTGGTGGCTGACGGTTTCAGTGAAGAACAGCTTCTGGTAATGGCTGGCAGCCTTGAATCGGCTTCTGAACATCCGCTGGCAGAAGCCATTGTTGCAGCTGCAAAGGCCCGTTCCCTGAAGCTTACCGCTCCTGAACACTTTGCAATGACATCTGGCTTTGGTATTTCAGGGCAGGTTGATGGTCAGAGTGTTCTGTTAGGTAATACACAGTGGATGACGTCTAATAAACTGTCGCACGACTGCTGGCTGGCAGAGGTTGACCGTCTGGCAGACGAAGGTAAAACCCCTGTGCTGGTGGCACTGGAAAAACAGGTAGTGGGCATTCTGGCTATTGCCGACCCAATTCGTTCTGACTCTAAAGCGGCGATTGAACGATTGCAATCTGCCGGTATTAAGGTGGTTATGCTGACCGGGGATCATAGAAAAACCGCTGAAGCCGTGGCAAAACAGGTTGGCATTGAGGCTGTTCATGCTGAAGTGTTGCCGGCAGATAAGGCAGCTCATGTGAAACAGCTTCAGGAAGCCGGTGAAAAAGTGGGGATGACTGGCGATGGCATTAATGATGCGCCCGCACTGGCTCAGGCTGATGTCGGTTTTGCCATGGGCTGTGGCACTGATGTCGCCATTGAATCGGCGGATATCACCTTGATGCGGTCTTCGCTCCACGGGCTCGTCGATGCCGTTTTATTGTCCAGGGCGACCCTGAAGAATATACGACAAAATCTGTTTGGGGCCTTTATCTACAACTCTCTGGGCATTCCGGTTGCGGCAGGTGCTCTCTATCCGCTGACAGGCATGTTGCTCAACCCTGTGGTGGCGGGTGCAGCAATGGCCTGTTCATCGGTGACAGTTGTGACGAATGCTAACCGGCTGAGAAAGTTCAGGCCAGGCTGAAGCTTAGAATATAGCGCTGTTGGCTGTTAGCTGTTGGTTGATGGGCATCAGATTTTATGTAGTAAGAAACCTAAGGAATACTCATGTTTTGTAAACTTTGAGTTGATGTGGGTCACTATTTTTTAACTTTTGTTCATTTATTATCACATTCGACCATTATATTGCACTGGCTTTGGGTTATACGTCATAGGACGCTTATAAATGTATTCATGCTGTATAAAAAGGAAAGGGTCAGTGCCCGTTTCAAAAGATGAGAATAAAATGAATAAAGCAACAGTATTTGCCGGGGTATTGACGGGGCTGGCGCTGACCGGTGCCGTTCAGGCAGCCACACTGGGCGTCACCGTTTATCGTTACGACGATAATTTCATGTCCGTTGTCCGCCGGGCTCTTGAGAAGGAAGCGAATGAAGCCGGTGTGGGTCGTTTGATGATGAACGACTCGCAAAATAACCAATCCATGCAAAATGATCAGATTGATATCATGCTGGCCCGGGGAGTGGATGCGCTGGCCATTAATCTGGTTGATCCGGCTGCGGCACCGGTGATTATCAGTAAAGCGAAGCTTGATGGTGTGCCGGTTGTTTTCTATAACAAGGAACCGACAGCAGAAGAATTACAGAGCTATGAATACGCTTATTATGTCGGTACCGACTCTGCTGAATCAGGGATTATTCAAGGGGAGCTGATTGCCAGTCACTGGGATGCCAACCCGCAGTGGGACTTGAATAAAGATGGTGTTATTCAGTATGTGCTGCTGAAAGGTGAGCCGGGCCATCCGGATGCCGAAGCCCGTTCTTCTTATGTTATCTCCACCCTGAATGATAAGGGTTACAAGACCGACGCACTGCATCTTGATACAGCTATGTGGGATACCGCTATGGCGAAAGACAAGATGGATGCCTGGATTTCCGGTCCTAACGCCGACAAGATCGAAGTGGTTATTTCCAACAACGACGCCATGGCTATGGGTGCTATTGAATCCCTGCGTGCAGCCGCGCGTTCCGACATTCCGGTCTATGGCGTCGATGCCCTGACAGAAGCGGTTGCCCTGATTAGAAGTGGCGAAATGCAGGGAACCGTTTTGAATGACGGAATCAATCAGGCCAGGGCCACACTGGAACTGACCCATAACCTGGCCCGGGGCAAGGCTGCCGGAGAAGGTACTGACTGGGTGATAAAGGACAAGGTTGTGCGCGTGCCTTATGTGGGGGTCGACCGTGAGACTCTTAATCAGTAACGCGTAAAAAGTAACGCGTAAGCATTAACACTCTGAACTAGTCAGTCTGTCGTCTTTTTTTCTTCTTACCTGACGGGTCGGGGATAAAGCAGTTTGCTGATTAATCCCTGACCACTTCTGCGCCCATATAAGAACACAGCCTATGTCAAACGATGAAGAGCAGTTCCTTCTTGAAATGACTGCTATCAGCAAGGAGTTTCCCGGTGTCAAGGCTCTTGACCGGGTTGACCTGAGAGTCCGCCCTTATTCGATTCACGCATTGATGGGGGAAAATGGGGCGGGCAAGTCCACGCTCCTGAAATGCCTGTTTGGTATTTATGAGAAAGACGAGGGAGAGATTGTCTTTCTTGGTAGCAATGTCCATTTCAGTTCATCGAAAGAAGCCCTTGATAACGGCATCTCGATGGTCCATCAGGAGCTTAACCAGGTGTTGCAAAGCTCGGTAATGGATAACATGTGGTTAGGGAGGTATCCGAAAAAAAAGGGCTTTGTTGATGACTCAAAAATGTACAACGACACCAAAGCCATTTTTGATGAGCTTGATATTGATGTGGACCCTAAAGAGCGGGTAGCAAGCCTGTCTGTATCTCAGCGGCAAATGATCGAAATTGCCAAAGCATTCTCTTATAACGCCCGCATTGTGATTATGGACGAGCCGACATCGTCGCTTACCGAGAAAGAAATCAAACACCTCTTTAAGATTATTCGCAAGCTGAAAGACAGAGGCTGCGGGATTGTTTATATCTCTCATAAAATGGAAGAGATTTTTGAACTGTGTGATGAAATTACCATCCTGCGCGACGGGCAGTGGGTCGGCACTCAACCGCTGGAAGGTCTCACTATGGATGAAATTATTAACATGATGGTTGGGCGTGAGCTGACCCAGCGGTTTCCTGAACGGGATAATGTGCCCGGTGAGGTCATTTTAAAAGTCAGTGGTTTGACCGCCAAAAACCAGCCTTCTATAAACGACATCAGTTTTGAGTTACGAAAAGGGGAGGTGTTAGGCATTGCTGGCCTGGTGGGGGCCAGGCGTACTGATATTGTTGAAACGCTATTCGGCGTTCGTGAAAAGGCAGCTGGCACTATTCTTCTGAATAACCGGAAAGTCAGTAACCGAGACGCCCACGAAGCCATCCGGAACGGTTTTTCACTGGTCACGGAAGAACGACGAGCGACGGGTATTTACAGCACTCTGGATATTACCTTTAACTCGCTGGTGGCCAATATTGAACATTACAAGAACAAAGCTGGCCTGCTCAGTAATCTACAGATGGGTAAGGACACTCAGTGGGTTATTGATGCCATGAGCGTGAAAACACCGGGACATCATACGCCGATTGGTTCGTTGTCCGGCGGTAACCAGCAGAAAGTGGTGATTGGTCGCTGGCTATTGACCGAGCCGGACATTCTGATGATGGATGAACCTACCCGTGGCATCGACGTTGGTGCCAAGTATGAAATCTACCAGTTGATTCTGGAGCTGGCGAAAAAAGGCAAGGGGGTGATTATGATCTCCTCGGAAATGCCTGAGCTGCTTGGCACCACAGACCGGATTCTGGTGATGAGTAACGGGCAGGTCGCAGGTATTGTCAACACCAGAGAAACCACCCAGAACGAAATTCTTGAACTGGCATCACGCTACCTGTAATTAAAGGAGTATTTCCATGGGCAATGCAGCAGGCCTTAATCGAAAAGGCTTTAACGCAATGCAGATGATCAAGGAAGGTGGTATTTATGCCGTACTTCTGATTCTTCTGGCGATCATTATTATTCAGGAGCCGTCGTTTGTTAGTCTGAGAAACCTGAGTAATATCCTTACTCAGTCGTCGGTACGAATTATTATTGCACTGGGTGTTGCAAGTCTGATTGTGACCCAGGGAACGGACCTTTCTGCAGGTCGCCAGGTCGGGCTGGCTGCGGTTGTGTCCGCCACCATGTTGCAGGCAGTAACCAACGTCAATAAGGTGTTTCCTGAACTGGGTGCCATTCCCATTCCTGCTGTTATTCTTCTGGTTTGCGCTATTGGTGCACTGATCGGGCTGTTAAACGGTTTTGTGGTGGCTTATCTGAATGTGACGCCGTTTATTGCCACCCTTGGCATGATGATTATCGTCTACGGCATTAACTCCCTGTACTTTGATATGGTAGGAGCATCACCTGTTGCTGGCTTTGATGCCCGTTTTTCAGAGTTTACCCAGGGGTTTATCCGGCTGGGCAGTTTCAGGTTGTCGTATATTACGTTCTATGCGGCCATTGCTATTGTCATCAGCTGGGTCATGTGGAACAAGACTGTCTTTGGCAAGAATATCTTTGCCATCGGTGGCAACCCTGAAGCCGCTAAGGTATCCGGTGTTAACGTAGCTTTAACGCTCCTGAAAGTGTACGCCCTGTCTGGTGTCTTCTATGCCTTTGCCGGTTTGCTGGAAGCGGGCCGGATTGGCAGTGCCACCAATAACCTTGGCTTTATGTACGAGCTGGATGCCATTGCTGCCTGTGTGGTGGGGGGCGTGTCCTTTGCTGGTGGTGTTGGCAGTATTGCCGGTGTGGTAACGGGCGTATTAATTTTCACCCTGATTAACTATGGCATGACATACATCGGTGTGAGCCCTTATTGGCAGTATATTATTAAAGGTTCCATTATTATCTTTGCGGTGGCTTTGGACTCAATGAAGTATGCCGAGAAGAAGTAATAAATAACTGTCGTTTATTTTATCGGTTAGAGCAAGTGCAACCGTCTCAATACTGGAAACAGGAGGCGGTTGTCATTAATGAGCCTGAGCTTTGAGTGACTCTATAAATTATGCGTAGCTGGACAATGGCTAATCCTGTGCCAGACTCACCAGTTGTGAGTCTTCAGGCATTAAGTTTTGTTCAGTTCGGGTAGTTATTCATGAAACGCCAGTTTTTTTGTACCAGCGCTTTATTTGGACTGTTTTTTACGAATACTGCCATCGGTCATGAATTTCCCTGTCCTGATCCTCAGCAGTTAGAGTTTAAGTACAGTAGTTTCTCGTCTGACTTGGAGGCAACTCCAGGTCATCTTCCAGCAAATCTTCCTGACATATTCAAAACATTGCTTAAAACACCTTATGTAGCAGAAGTGCCTGGGGTAGTAGAAACCCCTTATCGTGTTAGTGGAATAACCTTTCACTCTGCCGCCTATAGCAGGGTGCCGATTTTGGGCTATAAGTGCCGTTATACTTATCACTACGACAATAAACAGTATTTTGTGACCTTTGATCTTGGAAAGTTCCGTCTGTTTGAAATGAGGAACCGCCCTATAATCATTGTCCCCGGTAAAAACTGGGAATGGGATGAGCGAAGTGACAAAGCGGAAGGACATGTTTGCACTAAGTCCCGTGAACATTGCCAGTTTAAACTTCCAAAAGTGGGCTTTAGTTACAGCGTTAAAGCTTCTGATAGTAAAGCGGTGATTCCGGAGTACAGAATAGGTTATCGCTGGGATGATACCAGTGAAGAAAAGTTGTTTGATAAAGTCAACTGGCTTTTTGAGAGGCCGGCGACTGAACGTTCAGGCTCCACCAATAAGTATAAGAACAATGAGTTGATACCAAGATATAAGCACGTTAATCAGATAGTCAGAGATCCTTCTGTCACTCTGTCTTCTGTTAAGTTGGTTTTTGATCAACCCAAAAAGGAAGGCAAAACAGAAGCGAATCTCTACAACTACATGGTTGCCTATGGCTCCAAATCGATAACAAACGAAGTGTGTGATATTGCCAGTGGCGCGTTGTCCAGATGTGATTGCAGCGATGAAAACCTGCTCAAAACCTTTTCTGCCCCGGGTCATACCCAAATATTCATCGAAAACCATTACGATACAAATACAGAAATACCTGGTTTTAGATGCGACCTTTATTACTTTTCTGATAAGCACTCTTCGCAAAATCATAAAGAACATGACCATGATGACGGTTTATGAAGTGCTTTAGTAATCATAAAATCAGTGGCTCTGAATTAGCCTAAACTTCAGTCACCCATAGCGATCATGAGGAGGCGACTCATGAGTCACCATGTGCTAGCTGAAGTTCTGGCTGCCAGCAAACAATGGGTTAAGCACTTTAATCATGGAGATATCGACTATTGCGTTTCCGGTTATATGCCTGATGCGGTCTTGCAGGCTAACCCCATGGGAGAATATGTTGGCAAAGACAATATAGACAACTTCTGGCGTCCATTTATTCAGTCCGGAGCCTCTGACCTGCACTATAACGACATGTGGTTGAAACAGGTCGGCGATGAAAAGGTTCACCTCGGAGCGAACTGGTCTATGAATGTGGGCAAAGGCATTATTACACTGGAGGAATGGGTGAAAAATGATGCTGGTGTATGGAAATTGTCGCAGGATTTTTTTGAAGTGCAGGAACAATATTAACACAGCATTGAGCAGGGACGCTTAAACCGTTTTCATCTTTGCTTTCAGCAAAACGGCGAACCCCTTCCATAACAGCAGTATTAAAGGCATTGCTACAACCAGCCAGGCAGCGCAGGCGGCTGAGATAGCCAGACCATAAAGCTCAAGAAACAGGCTGAAGTCGCTTTTCGCTAACATGAATATATCGGCAGGATTCACCGAAATTCGTTCCAGCCCAAACAGATACTCCCCAAGCCGTATAAAAGGAATAAACAGAATAAATTGCAATGGATAACCGCAATAGTTGGCAACCTGTATAGCCACCTGGTTCAGTCGCAGAGCCCCGGCAGTCAGTACACAGAGCAGGGTGGTGATGCCAAACACAGGAAAGAAACCCAAGACAAAGCCGACCGCAAGGCACAATGCCAGAGAGTCCGGGGTTAGCCCCTGGTTTAATAAAGCTTTTATGGGCGAAACGATTCGCTCCTGAACAAAAGCATTCAAATTCTCATTCCTGCGGCTATTCTCGACGGCTACTGATTTCGAAATGACTGGAGCACGACTGATGTCTATGAAAACGCTCTGTTGGAATAGTAACATGGCTGAAGATCAACCCTGAATGAGATTCTGTTTATGTCCTCAACCACAGTGATCGTGGCAGCTATTGTTGCAGTATTGTCTTCTTTACTGAGCTGGCTGGTGGCACGGCAAAAAAATTTACGGACGCAGGCCGAGCTGGAAACCTTATTGAGCAGTGAGCAGGATAGAGTAACGGAACGTGATCAGCGTATCCGGCAGGGCGAAGACGACCGGACTCGTTTACTGGAACGCATTGAGGTTGAACGTGAGAACCGCAGCGAGGCTGAACAGGCTGTACGGGAATTAAGAGCACGTCTTGAAGTGCAGCAACAGCATAATGAAAAAACGATAAAAGATCTGGAAGACAACCGCGAAACCCAGAAGCAGGCGTTTCATCATATTGCCAGTGAAATTCTGGAGGCTAAGGGCAAACTGTTTTCCCAGCAGCATCAGGAGCGTCTGGATACATTACTTAAACCTTTTAAAGAGCAGTTAGGCGATTTTCGAAATAAAGTAGAGCAGGCTCAACAGGCTGATATAGAAGGCAGGGCGGCCTTAAAACAACAACTCGAAACGCTGCACAGCCTGAATCAGAGAATTACCGATGAAGCCGGTAATCTTGCCAGGGCCCTTAAAGGCGATAAAAAGCTACAGGGCAACTGGGGAGAACTTCAGGTTGAAAAAATTCTTGAAAGCAGTGGCCTGATCAAAGGTGAAGAGTACGAGCGGGAAGCTAACTTCAAAGACGATGAAGGTCAGAATAAACGACCAGATTTTGTCGTTTATCTGCCAGAGGGAAAGCATCTTATTATCGATTCTAAAGTGTCGCTGGTGGACTATATGGCTTACGTGAATGCAGAAGATGATGACGAAAGGCAATCGGCCCTGTCACGCCATATCCTCAGTATTCGCAATCATATTAAAGGTCTGGGCGATAAAGATTATCCCAACCTTCCGGGCGTGAAAACGCCAGACTTTGTTTTTATGTTTATGCCCGTAGAGCCCGCCTTTATCGCCGCTTTCCAGCATGACCAGAAACTGTTTAACGATGCTTTTGAACAGAATATTGTGGTAGTGACCCCCACCACGCTGCTTGCTACCCTCAGAACGGTTGCCAACCTTTGGACGATTGAACGACAAAATGCTAATGCCAGAAAACTGGCTGACCGGGCTGGCCTGGTTTACGACAAGTTACGTGTATTTGTAGAGAAGATGGAAAAGCTCGACACTCAGCTGACAACAACAAGAAATACTTATGACGAAGCCATGAATACACTTAAACAAGGACGCGGCAACCTGATTTCACAAACTAATGAGTTTGTTGCACTGGGTGTCAGGGTGAAAAAAGAGTTTTCCAGACAGACACTGGATACATCCGATTTATCGCAGCTGACTGAAAAAAAGACCCAATGAAAAACGTTTTAATTACCGGCTGTTCCTCGGGCATCGGCAGAGCCCTTGCGCAAGAATTCAACTGTCAGGGCTGGCAGGTTTGGGCGACAGCTCGAAGAAAAGAAACCTTATCAGACCTTGAGTCATCAGGTATCAGAATCGAGACTCTGGATATCACCTGTGATGATCAGGTCAGGAAGCTGCTCGCCAGCATGGAAGCGGCGGGTGGAATTGACGTGCTGGTGAATAATGCCGGTTATGGTGCTATGGGGGCGGTGGTTGAGATGCCTGAGTCGGAAGTCAGGATGCAGTTTGAAGCCAATGTCTTTGCGCCACTTAAACTGATTCAGGCGGTGACACCGGCCATGATTTCTCAAAGATCCGGCACCATCATCAATATAGGCAGTGTCTCCGGTCAGGTGGTGACCCCTTTCTCTGGAACCTATTGTGCTTCCAAAGCCGCTTTCAATGCTTTTTCTGACACGTTACGTATGGAACTCAACCCCTTTGGTATTGACGTGATGAGCGTGAAACCCGGAGCCATTCGTTCCCGCTTTGCCGATAATGCCAGAAAGGCACTGGCAAGAGCCCTGCCTGACCGCTCTTTTTATAAGCCCATTGAAGACGCCTTGTGGAAACGTGCTGGTGCTTCCCAGGATAACCCTACCCCGGCTGAGAAGGTGGCTCGTGTTATTGTCAGGCGAGTAAAAGCCGGTAAAGCATCCGGCTCGGTCAAAGTAGGGAACGGCAGCCGAAGCCTGCCGTTTTTGCAGAGGCTGTTGCCAGAATGTATTTTTGAAGCAGTGCTGGCTCGTGCATTTCATCTTAATCGGTTGAAGTGATAGGGATTTTCCGAGGAGTTCAACTTTTTTGGTCTTTTGCCTTTGCCTTTTAGCAAACACTGCTATAAAGTACGCCACCTGTTCGCAGCGACAAACTTTCTTTGAAAGCAGCAGCGATAACGGTGAGGTGTCCGAGTGGCTGAAGGAGCACGCCTGGAAAGCGTGTATACGTTAACGCGTATCGAGGGTTCGAATCCCTCCCTCACCGCCAGATTCTGATTTGAATCTGGCTTGAAAAAAGATTGGTTGATGTTGAATTGATCAATTAAGTGGTGTAAAAATAGCCACGCAACAAATTGCGCGCTCGTAGCTCAGCTGGATAGAGTACCTGGCTACGAACCAGGCGGTCGGAGGTTCGAATCCTCCCGAGCGCGCCATATATAAAAGCCCACATCAGATGATGTGGGCTTTTTCGTATGTGCGGATTTTATCGAATGAACGTAAAACCCCCTACTTCTGGAGGGTGTCAGGTAAGATTAGCTAAAGCGTTTGGCCATACTGTTTTGCAGCATTTGGTCTTCATGTATTTTGGCTGTCTCGGCAGGCACGTCCAGAAGCGAATTCACCAGCCCGGCAGAAGCCGTTTCAGGGTTATCTATCAGTGAAATAATGGCGTCGCCTTCTGATAGCCCGGCAACGGCTTGCTTGAGTGATTCAAGATCGCCGGACTCAAGGGCAGCAATGGCTTCTTCGAGCTTCTCTTTGTTTTCTTCAGCGTCTTTCATCTTCTGCAATAACTTCATCATCTCCTGACTGGTCAAGGCTGACTCACCAACATCAAGCCCTTGCATAGCGGCACCCAGTTCCTTTTCGATTTTGATTTTTTCTTTTTCGACTGCGAGAGATGAATCTTCTGCAACAGTTGCTGATTCAACTGGCTTTCCTGAGCTGGGCTCAATGCCAAGGTCATTAAGGATATCATCGCCTAAATTATCCCAGGCTTCCTTTTTCCCCATTGGTTCGAACGCTTTTTCTATGTCCGTGCCAAGCTCTTCGAAGTCTTGTTTAACATCGTCACCTAAGTTTTCCCAGGCTTCCTTTTCCCCTATTGGTTCGAAGGCTTTTTCTATGTCTTTGCCAAGCTTTTCGAAGTCTTGTTTAACATCGTCACCTAAGTTTTCCCAGGCTTCCTTTTTTCCCATTGGCTCGAAGGCTTTTTCTATGTCCCTGCCAAGCTTTTCGAAGTCTTGTTTAACATCGTTACCTAAGTTTTCCCAGGCTTCCTTTTTTCCTATTGGCTCGAAGGCTTTTTCTATGTCCTTGCCAAGTTTTTCGAAGTCTTGTTTAACATCGTCACCTAAGTTTTCCCAGGCTTCCTTTTTTCCCATTGGCTCGAAGGCTTTTTCTATGTCATGGCCAAGCTTATTGAAGTCTTGCTTTAAATCTTTGCCTAAGTTATCCCAGGCTTGCTTGTCTCCCATTGGTGCGAAGAACTCTTCTACGTCTTTTTCAGCCTGACCAATGGCTCTCCCAATTGAGCTGTTACGTGAGAACAGGCTAAAGTCTGTATCGGGATCCACGGCTTTCGTAATTTGGGCGGCAATCTCGAAAATCGGAAAGATTGCCGTAATAATCCCACTGAGCCAGCCGCCACCTGAGGATTGTGATGCCTTTGCCTCTTCTACATCCTTTATATACTGTTCAATGCCTTCAATATTTTTGTCATACGTTTGCTGAGCATTATCTGAACGGGACTGTATTTCAAACTGAGAAAACTTTACGGAATTCTCATCCATTTTGGTCTGAATTTCGGACATGATCTGATCCAGCTTGTCCGCATCCAGAGTCGGAGAGGCAGCAGCGTCCCCCAGGGTTTTCACGCTCTGCTGCAAATTTTTCAGTTGTGCATCGGAAATGGATGAAGGTTTCAAGTGATCAACCTCAAACCTCAGGTTTTCAGCTTTTGCCTGAAACTCTGGCGTTGCAAGACCTGGATGGTTTTTTTCGATCATATCAAAGCTTGAGTATACCCCTGCCCGAAGCTGGTCTAGGTGGCTTTGCGACTTAGCTGTGCTGAGTTCTACCCCGGTTGCTGTTGTTCCGGCATTGGGTTCCGGGATGCTGGGTGCATGGTTCTCAGGTGCAGCAAGAGTGGTTTCGCTTCTGGCAGTGCGATGAGACACTGAATTATCGGAATTGTAACTCAGACCTATTTTATCGATCTTATCTGCCTGATTCGTTTTCTGCTGTTCCTGAAAGGCTTCAACGGGCGTCTGCGGACGGCCGCCTGATACTGAATCAACCATTAGTGATCCTCCTTGTTCTGTCCATCAATAGTGGCAAGAAGTACTTCTGCCCTATTGATTTCCTTGTGATCGAAGCTGTTGCTTTTGGCCAGCTTCAGAGCGGTTTTGTAGATTTCTTTTGCTTTTTCAACCTGGTTGAGTGCCAGCTGACAATCAGCCATGTAAATCAATGGAAGAGGGGTTCGGGCATCCAGTCGAAAGGCAAAGGTGTAAGTCTGGATTGCCTGACTATAGAGGTGCATCATCTGTTGGCAGGCACCAAGGCATAAGTAGTTGCGAGGGTTCCACTGGTCATACAGACAGAGATATTGAAATATTCTGGCGGCTTCTTCGTAGTGTCCCGTGGTGTACTGGTTATAGCCAGTTCCGTAGATCGCCTCAAGGGAGCTCTGGCTGATGTTATTGGCTTCAGCGAGAGAACCGCCCCTGGCTAGATAAGTAAGGATGTTGGCATACTGGTGCTCGTCAGTTGCCTGTATTGGCTTGTTTGGCATGAGTTACGTCCCTGCAAAGTTAACTTCAAGAAGTCCTGATATAAAGGTATAGCACCAGATAACGGTAATGCTGTGGCTATAACGACCAAAGTCTTAGAAGCGCTGAGATATATAACCTTAAAATCAATGGGTTAGTTTTTAATTGAGGTTGATTGCAGGAAGCAGAGTGTTTTATGGCATTGGAGGGAGTGGGCAGAAGGTCTGTTGGAGAGACAGGTGGTATTGAGAGGAAAGGACAGGCAGCGGGCTGTCAGCCTTTTGCCTGTCCGGGCTTGCGGGGTTCAGAAGCCCCAGTTCAGCCCCAGGTTCAGGCCGCTTAAATGTTCTGAATCCTTGATACCCTTGGTGCCGTCAAGTTTCAGTGTGTAGCTCCGGTAGCCGGCCTGCAAACGTAATCCCATGAACAGCTTAAAGCGAACGCCTGCCTCAAAATCGGTGAAGTTAGTGTTACCGTTTTGACCCAGATCCAGTTTCCCGTAAAAGCTGGTGCGGCTGTCGTCAAACAGAGTCACTTCGGTGCTGACCATTGGCAGGGTGCTAGAGAAACGGTCACCTTTCAGCTTGCCTGAGTCAAAGCGCCGCAGGCCCAGTCCTGCGGTCCAGTCCAGATTACCGTTGTCCAGCAGACGGTAGTAACCCAGCGCATCAAAGCTGTTAACTTTCAGCTTTTTGTTATCAACGCTTGTATAGCGTACGGCAGCATTGGGTACCAGCGGAATAAAATGCTCAAATTGGCCGTGCAGGTTATGGACGCCATCGTGATTGGCAGTCTTCCAGTAGTTGTAACCGACTTTTGCACCCACCAGCGCCTGAGCGCTGGAGGCAGAAGCAAGAAGGACGGCAGCAACAAGTAGTGATTTTCTCATGTGTTCCCTGATGATAGTGTTAGCCTTGCCTAAGTGGCGTACCTTATCGTGGGGACTGCCGGGTTGGGATGCTGGTTTCTACCTAACCGCCAGAGAGTCGGCAGCGCCCATGCCGCTGTGTACACCGCCTTCTGATTCAGTGGCAGGCTTGCTGCGAATCAGGTATCCCGCGTAGCCACTGCTATCACAACTGCTATCACCATTGTGACGAGTCATCGGTTTGCCATTGAAGTGAATGGTGAACAGCCCTATTTCACTGATCAGATCATCCACCTTAATAGCTTCGCCCCGGCGCACCAGTAAAGCAGGGCGCTCTCTGTGAGCAGGGTGCAGACGACGCATCAGTGACCACGCCTGATAATCCTCACTGGAAAGCGACTTGAGTTTTGGCAGAATATGGTCGCCAAAAATGCAGTGACCACCGCCTTCGCCCTGGTTCTTCAGTACCCAGTTTTTGCTGGGTTTATCCGCGAACCATTCGGCACTGTTTTCATCAACAGGTAGCATAATGCCCAGAAACTCTTTTGCCGCACTGGCTTCAGACAGGGTAAGACCAAAGCGGGTTAACTCCTGTGCCGTCATGGAGGTCAGTAACATCTGTATCCGCTTGCTGGTGGCCAGCTGCTGGCTGACTGTGGCATTGATCGCCACATTATGCTGTTCCATAAAGGTGCGGGTCTGGCTTAAAGCCTGACAGCAACGGGCCTCCTTCAGGTCATGGGCGACAAAGTCAGAGTATTGATAACCTGCACGAAGATAAACGACATCCACTCCACCGATACCTTCAAGCAGCAGCCGGGCGTTTTCTCCGGTGGCAAGCTGGTCGTGAAGCTCACGGAATGTACGACGAACAGTTCTTATACCAAGGTGTTGCAGACCTTGCTCCAGAAGGTGCTGGTCGTAAACATTGTCTTCATCCGCCTGGACCACCATCAAAAACACCGGCTGCCCGGTTTCTCCGGATTCTTCCCGAACCTGTCTGGCGGTGGCTGCAACACCTTCTGACAGCAGTTCAATGGCTGGGTTGTCAATCAGGTGCAGGTTATCCACGGGGGACCATTCCTGGAAGGCTGCAGGCCTCTGCTGCTGCATATAGCGGTGTAACTCGTGGACGCGCTGACCAAAGGGACCCATGCCAGCAGCGATACCATTGAACTCAATGACTCCCGGCCCCACTTCCGCATCATCCATAAAGTCAGTACGCATAAACAGCATGGGTTGTCGGAGTGCTTTTTGCTGACCAAAGTGAATATGTTTGTGCAGATTCAACAGATTGGTAAAGAAAGGGTCTGCCCCGGCAATGGGCATCATGGCCTCCCGTAGAAACTCATGGTCTTCAGAGACTGCATGAATCAGTTTTGCCAGGACGGGTACGGACTGCCGAAGGTGTGAAAAGCGAGTCTCGTCAATCAATGTGGGAGCTAGGCTGAAAGCGCAGTGTGTCGCTGATTCAGGCGATGTTTTCAGGGCAAAGCCGTTAAGCAGAGACCACTCAATGGCGTCCTGAATGGCGGGTTCACAGGGTGTCTGGTTTGTCATTATGCCACCACTAAACTGGAAGAAGGTGCTTCATTAGCAAAGGCGTCTGTCTGTGTGTGCAGCTGCTCTTTGGTTTGCTGGGAAAGATACAGGTCTCTGTAATGACCGGCCTGGTTTAGCAGTTCACTGTGCGTTCCGCGCTGAACAATCCGGCCTTTGTCCATTACCAGAATCTGGTCGGCATCCTGAATGGTCGACAGGCGATGCGCCACCGCAATAGTGGTACGACCAGAGCGAAGTGTGATCAGTGCATCTTTAATCGACTGTTCGGTTTCGCCATCAATATTGGCCGTTGCTTCATCCAGCAGCAGAATGCGGGGGTCCTGTGCTACCGTTCTGGCAAAGGACAACAGCTGACGTTCACCTGTCGACAGCGCCTGACCTCCGGCTCCGGGCTGGTGGTCGTAACCATCAGACAGTTTTCGAATAAATGGGTCGGCAGAGACTTTACGGGCAGCGCTGATCACATCGTTCATACTGATATCGGCATGATTAAGGCTGATGTTTTCGGCAAGAGAACCGCTGAAGATATATGGCTCCTGGAACACAAGCCCAACATGGTGGCGCAGAGCGGATTCACTGATATTATTCAGTGATTGCCCATCGATCAGAACCTGCCCCTGCTGGTGCTGATAAAAACGCATCAACAGATTGATAATGGAACTTTTGCCACTGCCGCTGTAGCCGACAATCGCCGTAAACTGACCGGGCTCAACGGTAAAGCTGACGTTGTCCAGCGCCTGGTTTTTACCGTCATAGGACAGGCTGACGTTATTGAATTCCATCTTGCCGCTGGTGACGGAATCATGGCCTGTCTGCTTGCGGGACTCTTCTGGTTCATCCAGCAGCTCAAAGACACGTTCGGCAGCTACCAGCGATTGTTGCAGGTTGCCCAGTTGCATGGAAATCTGCCGGAAAGGCTCAAAGAAACGGGCCAGATAATTAATAAAGGCATAAATAGTACCCACTTCCACCACCGAGAAACCGGCTCTCCAGCCAAACCAGGCGACAATTCCCGCCAGTGCCATAGTTTGCAGGAAGTGACCAAAAGGCATCAGCAACAGGCTGTCGATACCGATCACTTTGCGGCGCAGCAGGCTCCATTCTTTGTTGTTCTCTGCAAATTTTGCACGACGATGTTCTTCCTGATTGTTGGCCTGAATAATCTGCATACCCTGCAGGGATTCATTGAGGCTGGTGTTGATGTCTGCCAGCCGGGCTCGAACACCGGTCACTACGGGGCGGCTCAGGTTCTGGTACAGACGCATGCTACCCAGCAGAATCGGCACAATAATCAGCATCAGCAGCATCAGCTTGAAGTCCAGCAGAGCCAGTGCTGTGAAAATACCCACCAGCTTCAGGGCTCCACGCAAGATGGCAGGAATCACTCCAACAAACATCTGTCGTATGACTTCAGAGTCATTGGTGAGTCTTGATACCAGACGACCAGTAGGTTCTCCATCAAAGTACTTCATGGGCAGTTTCAGCAGGTGGCTGAACGCTTTTTGACGAATGTCGTGTATAACTTCAAGAGCATTGTTCTGAAACATAACGCCCTGAATGTACTGCAATATCGATGCGCCCACATACGTACTGGCCAGGGCAACACCCAGCAGCGTCAGTGTATTGATATCGCTGTTGCCCACCGCAATGTAGTCATCAAGGATAATTTTCATGACCCATGGGGAGGCCATTTCAAAGGCGGTTGCCAGCATCAGCAGCAGAAAGGCACTGATAAAGCCTTTTGCATAAGGGCGGCTGTAGCCCAGCAGGCGTCCAAGTCCTGCGAATCTTTTTGTTTTCATCAGGCGCTTACCAGAGAGGGTGGTTCGTTAATTGGCAGGGTATCGGTTGTACCTTCCCTGTTGACCAGAAGCGTACGTGCCTGCTGCCTGAAGATACGGGCATACCAGTCAGGGCGATCCAGCAGTTCATCGTGGGTACCCTGTTCTTTAATGGTGCCTTCATCAATAACCAGAATTTGGTCTGCCGTAATCAGTTCCGGCAGCCGTTGAGTGATCAGCAGAATGGTCTTTGCGTTTCTGTAGGCGGACAGGTTTTTCAGAATGGCGGCTTCTGTTTTCATATCCAGCGCACTGAAAGCGTCGTCCAGCAACAATATGCTGGCATCGGTCAGCAGGGCGCGGGCAAACGCCACACGCTGTTTCTGGCCTCCGGAAAGGTTGATGCCATTTTCACCAAGGAGGGTTTGGTAACCATCGGTGAAGTGGCTGATTTCGTCGTGAATGGCTGCGAGCCTGGCGGCCTGTTCGATCTCTTCCTGTGTGGCATCGGGTCTGGATAGGGCGATGTTGTCCGCAATGGTTCCGAAAAACAGCATGGGCTCTTGGGGAACCCAGGCCATCTGGCTGCGCAGGCTTTTCAGTTTGATCTGGTCAATGGCAATGCCACCGAGCGTAATGGATGAGCCTGAATCCAGATTAAACTGGCGCTGTAGCAGCCGGAACAGACTGCTTTTGCCACCGCCGGTGCGACCGGTAATACCGATAAAAGAACCTGCCGGAGCCAGTAGCTTTATATTGTTAAGAACCGGAGCGCCAGCCTGTGGATACTGGAAAGACTGAATATCAAACGCCAGATCGTGGTTTGCCGGTGCTTCTGTCGCTGTCGCTGCGTCGGTTACGGTGGGTTTCTGGTTAAACAGGATTTCCAGCCTTTTCCACGATGCATTACCACGCTGGAATACACTGAACTGCCAGCCAAACTGCATCATCGGACTAAGCAACTGTCCAAGATAGAGCGTAAAACTGGTCAGCAAACCCAGTGTCATTTCACCTCGTTGAATCAACCATGCGCCGCCCATCAGGGCAATAACAAAAGAGAGGCCAAAGAACAGGTTGATGGTAGGGCCAAAGAGGGACTCAATGCGTGCTACTTTCTGGTTTGCGGTAACGGTTTCCCTGGACAGGTCGTAGAAACGCTGCTCTTGTCGTTTATTGAGTTCATGGGCACGAACCGCGCGAATACCGGTGACCGTTTCTCTGGCTTCCTCATTCAGGTTGGAAAAACTGGCCTGAGCCTTGCCAAAGGTTTTGTGCATCGCTGTGCCATAGTGACTGGTGGCCCAGATCAATATTGGAAATGGGATCAGAACCAGCAGTGTCAGCTTGCCACTGACGACGAAAATCATCGCAGCCAGAACGGTGACACCTGCGATCACTGAGTCAACCAGGGTCATAATGCCCCCGCCTGCACTTTCTTCCACCGCATTCAGGTCATTGGTGGCGTGAGCCATCAAGTCTCCGGTGGTGTGCTTCTGGTAAAAATCCGGAGACATCCGGGTAAAGTGGGCAAACAGGCGATCCCGCTGACTGCGAACCAGATCAATAGAGGCACCGTACAGCAGAGAACGCCAGACATAGCGCAGCCCATAAATGGCAATGGCAATCACTATGATGCTCGCGATATACAACAGTAATTCCTGGCTGGTCAGACCATCGATGGTGATTTCATCCACTACACGACCGATCAGCCAGGGAGGCAGCTGATTCAGTACTGCAACGGCTTGCAGGCTGATAAATGCCAGAAGGTAGTGTTTCCAGTAGTCACGCAAAATGAAGCGCATTTTCCATAGTAGCTTCATGTGCGGTTATTCCTTGGGGTCAAAGGGTTTTGCATTCCGTGTTTCCGGGTCTCTATATGGTTGTCATTGTCAACTAATTGAACAATAAAAAAGCCTTCAAAGGCTGTGTCTCTGGTTAAATTACTTCAGTTGCTGAACAAGAGTCTGTAGCCCTTGTGTCAGTTGTTTTGCGGTCTCAGGCTCCATCTTTTTCAACAGTTTGTCCATCCGTTTTTCCTGAATACTGACGACGGATTGCAGACAGTTTTCGGCCAGTTCCGTCAGAGACAGGCATTTGATTCGGCTATCGTCCGGATTGACACAAATGGAGATCATATTGCGGGCTTGCAGGCGTTTAATCACTCGTGTCGCACCGCTTTTGGTGAAACCCAGGGATTGCCCGACGGTCTGAACAGAACATTCAGGCTGATTCTGGATGCTGCGCAGTGCCAGATAGTCGATCAGGGTGAATTCTTCACAGTGGCTGCTCTCGCAGCAGGTTGTGCTGAAATGATGGGAAAGGGTGACTAAAGCGTCGTATAGCTGTTTGGCGTGTTGGCTCATGGTCTAATACCCATATTGAAAAATTATGGGTATTAGAAGATTAATGGTTGATGCTGTCAACTGAATTTAAGCTTCATAACTGAGTGATGCCTGAAGCTTCAGGCACCACTGCTCGAAAGTTTACTTTTTTCTCAACCCAACATTGCGGCACCCATCGTTATCCTTATTTAGTCTTACACCACAGCAGCAATGACCTTTTCTGTCCATGGAGACAGTCTCGCAATTTTCGTCATGTGCGAACTCGCAACATTCTTCTTTAGTTCTATCCTTTTTGCAGTTTGTGCTTTCGTAGCACATCTTTCCTCCAAATGCACTCAGGCATTCTTCAGCCCAGCCCCGGCGATAAAAATCGTATCCATCACAGGAAAACTCAGTATCAGGATTGTATATCAGGCAACCATCGCCATCTTTAAGTTGTTCGTTCTGCTCGTTCTGTTCGTTCTGTTTGTTCTGTTCCTTCAGGTAATAAGGAGAACCTCTGTGAGTATTGCATTGTTTGGTATCAGCTTGCCAGTAACCAATTATTATGGCTACTTTGTCTTTGTCTTTGCCGCTAGCTAAATTTGTTTTAAACATGCAGATGCTCCACTGTGACTGAGGTTGATTGAGTCCTGTGTCGAAGTTAGTACTACTTTTGTCAACAGTAGGAGAATGCATCCCGGCAGTTTTCGGGCACTCAGCAAACCGATTATTGAACTGGGTAATGCTTTCTGCAAATACTCCGTCCCCCCCAGTGGTTCTTATGATTTTATACAGGGTCTCGTAATTGGTATTTAGCCACCTTGCAGTTGGGTTGTATCTGACAATTCCTGTGGTATCGGTGTAATTGCATTCCAGCGCTTCGCCTTCCTGAATGACTTTACCAATATAATTATCCCGGTAATCGTTTGACTGGGAGAAAGAGACAGCGCAGTAGCTGTTCAGGTAGCTAGTGTTTTCGTAAATTTCTTTCTGATCATTTGAGTTATCAAACCAGCAGCCTGAGGGGTTATCTTCATGGGCAACGGATACCGAGGCCGTAAAGGCGAGCAGGGTAAGCATCAGTATTTTGCTGAAAAAGGACTTCATTCAGACCACCTGTTTTATAGTCAGACCAGCCATAGGGCAGGAGCACATCAACATTCGTTTCGGGACAAATGTTTATAGATGACAAACAGGTTTTCAGCCATAAAAAATGATTAAAATCTTAAATTGAGTGGCGAGGGTCTCTCACCACCCGTTAGCAAAATCGTCGTAAACCCTCGCCCAATGCGGGCGGGGATATAAGACGGGAAGGCGCAGAGCCTTCCGCCATCAATCTGGTGTACTCTGGCTATTAACGTAGTCCTTCAGAGTCTCGATAGTTGCACCGCCAGCACTGCAAGCAAAGTAAGACCTTGACCACATTAAGCCTGCTTTGCTCTGAGCAGTAAGGTGGGTATTCAGCATTCGCAACCGTCTTGATGATGTTGATTTGAGATTATTTACCATGACACTGATAGCCAGTTTTGGTGGGTAGGCCACCAACGGGTGTACGTGATCTTTTTCGCCATCCATTTCAAGTAACTGGCATTCCAGTTTTTCACATGCACTCTCGAACGACTCCCGTAACTGCTTGATCATATAGCCATCAAAAAGCTTTCGCCTGTACTTTGTCGTGAACACCAAATGAACAACCAGCTTGGTAACGCTATGTCGTTTGCGAAGATACCCTTTAAGCAAATCTTTATTGTGTGCGCTCACTTGAAAACCTCTTTCAAATATCTGTAATATAAACTTTATATTAATGAGCACTGAAATAACGTTCCATGCTGAGAGCCACCAAAGTACGAATCTATCCAACATCAGAGCAGGCGGAATTTCTCGACCGTCAGTTTGATGCTGTGCGGTTCGTATGGAACAAGGCCCTGGCTATTAAGGTTCATTATTACAAGGTTCGTGGGCAGAGCCTTTCTCCCAAAAAACACCTGAAGCCCTTGCTGGCAAAAGCCAAGAAAAGCCGAAAGTACTCATGGCTGAAAAACGCTGACTCTATTGCACTGCAACAGGCCACTATCAATCTGGATACGGCCTTTCAAAACTTTTTCAATCCCAAATTGCAGGCAAGATTTCCTCGCTTCAAGAAAAAGCATGGCAAGCAAAGTAGCTACCATTGTACGTCTGTCTCTGTGGGCGATAACGGGATAAAAATCCCCAAGTGCAAGCCCATAAGGGCTAAAGTGCATCGTGAAATAGTGGGTAAGGTGAAGTCTATCACCCTGAGCAGAACGCTAACCGGCAAGTATTTTGCCTCCATATTGGCTGATGATACCCAGGAACAACCAAAACAGATTGATAATCTTGAAGCTAATCAGGTTGTCGGTGTTGATATGGGGATTACTGATCTGGCTATCACCAGTACCGGCCATAAGACTGGCAATCCTCGCTTTCTGAAAAAAGCACAACGTAACCTGAAAAGAAAACAACAGGCTCTATCTCGCTGCAAGAAAGGCTCAAGAGGTAGGCGCAAAGCCCGTTTATTGGTGGCAAAGGCGCATGAGCGTGTAGCCTTTGCCCGTAATGATTTTCAGCATAAGCTATCAAAACAACTCATCGACGAAAACCAAGCGGTGATTGTGGAGACACTGAAAGTTAAAAACATGCTCAAGAACAAGCGTCTTGCTCGTTCTATTGCTGATGCTGGCTGGCATTCACTGATAACCAAACTCGAATACAAGGCAAAGCAGGAAGGTAAACATCTGGTGAAGATAGACCAGTGGTTTGCATCCTCTAAAACTTGCTCAGTCTGCGATTTGAAACAGGAAAAAATGCCATTGAGAATCCGATCATGGGAGTGTAGCTGTGGTGCTATCCATGACCGGGATATTAATGCAGCTCGCAATATCAAGAAGCAAGGCATATTGAAATTAAAGGCGGAAGGACTGTCCGTTTCTGCTGATGGAGGCTTGCGTAAATCCGGCAGACTGTCGGTTGCTGCCTAAGAAATCAGAAGCCTCACCCGATAGGGTGGGGAGCAGTCACCAAGCGTTGGGTTACGGGGTGTTTTCTCTTGTCTTGCGTGCTTCAATACGTCGTTGCAGGCGCTCAAACTTTTTCAGCGGCATGCCGTTCTTCGCCAGCTGCTGCTCTTTCACCAGAGAGTTGTCCTGAGTCACGATGGTCACGCTGTAACCGTTTTCTGTGCTGGTCACGGTGCCTAATTTAAGGTTTTCATTGCCACGCCTGATCAGCCTGGCTTTAGTGAGAGTCTCGATCTGATCAGCGGAGAGCTCTCTCTCCATCATTTTGTGATCAGCCCTGCCACGCTTACCCATCTTGTTCCCATGATGCTTGCCGCCTTTCATACAGTGCTCTGACCGGTGTTCATGACCTTCAGAGTTTTGCGCTTCATCGAACCATGCCAAGGCTGACGTGGAAGCGATCAGGCCAGCGGCGATAAAAGCGATGGATGTTTTTCTGTTCATTGATTCGTCCTCGTTTGTCTGGTTTGCCCTTCTTATTAAAGCGAGGGGATGTCTCAGAAATATCCCTGCAGAGCGGTAAGTTGTCGCAATTTGTATCAGCAGACTGCGCTTTTTGTCAGGCTGATAATATTTGATACAACTTTCCTTCATTCGAGTCCGTATAATCGAGGCTGAGAGCGGTCAGTACAGTGTTAGAGCAATGGCAGAACAACAACATATTCTTGTGGTAGATGATCATGACGAGATTCGTGATCTGTTAGGGCGTTATTTGGGGCAGCATGGCTATCAGGTCAGCCTTGCTGACGGTGGCCAGCAGATGCGCAGTGTGTTGGCGCAGACAACGGTGGACCTGGTTATTCTGGATATCATGATGCCGGAAGAAGACGGTCTGAGCCTGTGCCGTTATCTGAAAGACAACGGCGGCCCGCCCGTTATTATGCTAACGGCGCTGGGCGAAGAAACCGACACCATTGTTGGTTTGGAAATGGGGGCAGACGACTATATTTCTAAACCCTTCAGTCCTAGAGAACTACTGGCAAGGGTAAAAGCCGTGATAAGAAGAATGAGCGAGGTTCGTCCCCGGAAACAGTCCATCAATGAGCCTGAAAAAATGCGTTTTGAAGGCTGGACGCTTGACCTTAATCAACATCAGCTGGAACGGCAGGATGGCCTGCTGGTTCCCCTTAGCACTTCAGAGTTTCGCTTGTTGAAGGTCTTTTTAAGCCACACCAAAAAAGTATTAAGCCGTGATCAGTTACTGGATATGACAAAGGGACGTGAAGCAACGCCCTTTGATCGCAGTATTGATAACCAGATCAGCCGACTGCGCAAAAAAATAGAAGAAGACCCCAGGAACCCCAGGCTGATCAAAACCGTCTGGGGTGGCGGTTATTCGTTTACGGCCAATGTGACTGCCTGAAAAAAAGTGCTTGTAAAGGTAAACACAGTTTGATTAAACGCTTTAACACATTACGTTCATCACGTTTCTGGCCAGAGAGCCTGGCAAGCCAGATGATTCTTGTGGTGCTTTCAGGCATGGCGCTGGCTCTGGCGATCAGTTTGTGGATGGCTGATGATGCCCATAAAACAGCGGTGAATCGCATTAATCAGAGGATGCTGACCCGTCAGTCAGCCACCCTTGCGGAAGTACTGGAAGCCAGTCCAGCCAGTTTGCACCGGTCAATTTTACAAACGACTCGCCGGGAAAATGCGTTTTTCCGTTTGTCCAACCAGAGTCTGGTACCGGCTGGCGACTATTCTCCTGAAGAGCTGATGCTGATTGATCGTATTGCCCGGTCTTTTGATGACCCGAGACCGGGGCGTCAGATCAGGGTAAACCTTGCCAGTAAACGATCTGGAAAAATGACATCTTTCCATCATTCCAGACACTGGGAGGAACCTGGAAGAGATGATGACCACCATGAAAGACACCCCCATTTATTGTTTCTCAACATCTCCATCCAGCTAAATAATGGACAATGGCTGAATATGCAGTCATCTACACCAACGGTCATACCGCTGCTGGCTAAGCGAACCGCATTTCTTATGGGAATATCGACCTTATGTGTTCTGGCCGGAATCATCTTTATGGTACGCCGTATTACCCGACCAATACGAAAACTGTCGTTTGCTTCGCACCGACTGGGGCTGGGTGAAAAAATCGATCCGCTTCAGGAACAAGGGCCTGAAGATATCCGTGAGCTGATCAGGGCTTTTAACCTGATGAATAAAAGGTTGCAGCGGTTTGTGGCAGATCGTACCCGTATGCTGGCAGCCTTGTCCCACGACCTGAGAACGCCCATTACTTCCATGCGCCTGCGAGTTGAATTGATGGAACCGGGGCCGGACACAGATCAGCTGCTGGCCACCCTGGATGAAATGCACGAGATGTCTGAAGCCACTCTGGCATTTATGCGACAGGCTTCAAACAATGAATCAACCCGCGCCGTTGATGTGAATGCCCTGCTCGATAGTCTGTGTGAAGACTTACAGGATATTGGCCTGAATGTTCACTATCAGGACGGCCAGGAAGTTATTCTCCATTGTCGTCTGGTGAGCTTGAAGCGTGCGCTGCGAAACCTGATTGAGAACGCAGTGAAATACGGTTCTGTTGCTCATGTGAGTATGTCCGCCGGACAGGAAAGTGCCCAGATACAGATACAGGATGAAGGCGATGGTATTCCTGAAGCGATGATGGAACGGGTATTTGAACCGTTCGTGCGGATGGAGGAGTCAAGAAACCGTGAAACAGGCGGCATTGGCCTGGGCATGTCCATTGCCCGCAATATCATCCATAGCCACGGCGGCGATATTTATCTGGAAAATAACAGCCGTGGTTTGCTGGTGACTATAAACCTCCCTCTGGGAGCCGTTTAAAGCCGGCGAACTTTAAACTTTCTGCCTTTGATCTTTCCTTGTTCCAGTCGGCTCAAAGCCCTGCGGGCCGACTCTCTTTTTATGGCGACGTAGGCCACAAAATCAAACACATTGATTTTTCCCACCTGGTCGCCGGCAATGCCTGCGTCACCGGTCAGCGCGCCGAGAATATCGCCGGGTCTTACCTTGTGTTTGCGTCCGCCATCAATAGCCAGAGTGACCATCGGGGCTTTAGTGGCTTCGGTTTTTGGTTTTGGCAGGTGGCCGGGGTCCGATTCAGACAGCTCAGATTGCAGTATTTCAGCAACGCGTTCCAGCTTGTAGTGTTCTTTGGACGTGTAAAGGGTGAATGCCAGACCTTCCTTACCTGCACGGCCTGTACGCCCGATACGATGAACATGCACTTCGGGATCACGGCTGAGGTCGTAGTTGATTACACAGGCGAGGTCATCAATATCCAGTCCGCGGGCAGCGACATCGGTGGCGATCAGGATATTGGAACTATTGTTGGAAAAACGTACCAGCATCTGATCACGTTCTTTCTGATCCAGATCACCATGGAGTACCAGAGGCTTGTAGCCATGGTCGTACAGCTCTATACCCACATCCTTACACACCTGCCTGGTATTACAGAAAATGACACAGGAGGCAGGCTGGAAGTGCGACAGCAGTTTGTGCAGTACCTCAGGCTTTTCATGGTGATCAGCCTGGTAGAAAGACTGGGCAATATGCTGGTGGCTATGTACGGACTCAACGGTTACTTCTTCCGGTTCATTCTGGAACCGGTCACTGAGTTGACGAATACCTTTCGGGTAAGTAGCAGAGAACAGCAGGGTCTGACGATAGTCAGGTGTGTGGTCAATGATGTTTTCAATGGCATCAATGAATCCCATATCCAGCATACGGTCGGCTTCATCCAGTACTAGAGTACTGACTTTTTCAAGAGAGAGAGTGCGTTTGCGCAGGTGATCCTGAATCCGCCCTGGTGTACCCACTACGATATGAGCGCCGTGAGCCAGAGAGCCTATTTGTGGCCCTATGGGCTGACCGCCGCAGAGCGTCACCACCTTTATGTTCTGCTGATAGCGAGCCAGCTTGCGGATTTCATTGGCCACCTGTGTTGCCAGCTCCCGTGTTGGACAAAGCACCAGCGCCTGACAACCAAAAAAACGCTGACGGATTTTAGTCAGCATGGGAATACTGAACGCTGCCGTTTTGCCGCTACCGGTTTTTGCCTTGGCAATCAGGTCTTTGCCGTCAAGGGCCAGGGGCAGGCTCTGCTGCTGAATGGCTGTCATCTCCTGATAACCAATGGTTTTCAGGTTGGTTAACAGGGCGGGGGGGAGTGGTAAGCTGGAAAACAGTGCCTGACTCAAGATGGACTCTTTGTTCTGATGATAAAGCTAGCCAGTATAACAGAGCGCTGCCGCAACTGTGCTCAGTGGAAATTCGCATAAACATGGTGGATGCCCACCTGTGCCAGCGTAGTTCCGCTGCAGCTCAAAAGATCAGGTCTTTGACCGACACACTTACAGAACGATCATCAGGAAAAGAATATGTCACACCCTTCGGAAAATGAAACGCCAGCGGTTGACGTTGGGCAGGGAGCTTCTCGCTGGCTTACAGGCTTTGCGCTGGGGGGGGTATTGCTGGGAATCACCTTATTCCTTCCTGCTCCGGAGGGTATGAGCGACTCTGCCTGGCGCTGTGCTGGCCTGGCGCTGATGATGGCGGTGTTCTGGTCCACTGAAGCTCTGCCAATACCGGTCACAGCCCTGTTGCCATTGTTACTGGCACCGTTGTTGAATCTTTCCAGTCTCGACAAGGTCGCTGCCCCTTATGCTCATCCGGTGATTTTTCTGTTTATGGGCGGGTTTATACTGGGGCTGGCCATGGAGCGCTGGAATCTGCACCGACGTATCGCCCTGCATACCATGCTGGCCAGTGGTACTGGAGAGCGACGCCAGGTAACGGGTTTTATGATAGCGACGGCGTTTATCAGCATGTGGGTTTCCAATACCGCCACTGCCATTATGATGTTGCCGATAGGCATGTCGGTGATTGCCATGATGCGAAACCACCACCAGAGTCAGGGTGAATTTCCCAGCGCCTTGTTACTGGCAATTGCTTATGGTGCCTCCATCGGTGGGTTCGCTACTTTAATTGGCACACCGCCTAATGCATTGCTGGCTGCTTTTATGCAGGAACAATACGGTATTGAGCTGGGGTTTGCTCAGTGGTTGATTATTGGAGTTCCCACCAGTGCGTTGATGCTGATGGTGACCGGTTGGTGGTTGAGCCGTGGCGGTTACAACCTGCGTACGGAAGAAAACGAAACAGTAAGACTTTCCCTGAAACAGCAGCTGGCTGAAATGGGGGGGCTTTCGCGAGGGGAAAAAGCGGTTGCCACGATTTTCCTTCTGACGGCAGCTGGTTGGATATTCCGTCCCTTAATTCTGCGACATTTTCCTGATATTGCTTTGACCGACACAACCATTGCCCTGAGTGGTGCCATTGCCTTGTTTGTGGTACCTGTACGCTGGAAAAAACTGGCGTTTCTGATGGGGTGGAAAGATATCCAGCGATTGCCCTGGGATGTGTTATTACTTTTTGGTGGTGGCTTAAGTCTGGCGGCAATGATTCGTAAAACCGGTCTGGCAGAATGGATCGCCGGGAATATGAACATTCTGCAAGGTATGCCTTTGCTGGTGGCGGTTGGGCTGGTGGTGACGGTGATTATTTTCCTGACTGAAATTACCAGCAATACGGCGACCACGGCTGCCTTTCTGCCTCCGCTGGGCGCTCTTGCCGTTTCCCTGGGGATGGATCCGCAGATGCTGGCTATACCGGCTGCCATCGCAGCCAGCTGTGCCTTTATGCTTCCCGTTGCGACACCGCCTAACGCCATTGTGTTTGGTTCCGGGCTGTTGTCGATCCGGCAAATGGTACGCAGTGGCCTGATTCTCAACCTTGCCGGAATAGTGATCATTACTGGCTTGTGTTCGCTTCTGGTGGGAAAGTTTTTTTAGCATTTTCCTTGCTGGTCTGAAGGCTGCGGCAGATCTGAATAGTTTCAGGCTGAGACTGAAATCATGATACGGGGTATGAATTATTTTTCATGATAAATGGGGTCAATGATAATAATTTAATCTTATTCGTTTAGTTTCCTAATGCTTTAATCATACGGTCATCATTCGACAAAAAGGTTAAACGTGAATTATGTTTACTCATTTTCAAAAACAGTTTTTCCTCTTGAAAGGTACTATTAATAAGCAATTTTCTAAGGAGTCTGAATCAAAGACTTTGTCTTCCTGTTTTCATACTGTCGTCACCTGCTTTTTTCTTATGAGTGGTTCCCTGAACGCTCAACCTGTCGCGGGGCAGGAAGAGCTTCCGACTATCAGGGAGTCATGCAAAGAAATATTAGAGTCCGCAGAATGTGATCTATTAGACCCTCTGTTTGATGAAGACGGGCTAACTGAAGACTCGATAGCGAAAGCTGCAGAAAATCTCAAAACAACTACAGGAAAGGAGCTGGTTGTTGACGATAAACTTGATATTTCCGAATTGTTGAAAGAGGGCCCTGAAAGACGAAAACGCTCACTAGGTGCGCCGGTTATAAAAAGCGTTGCTGGTATTAATAAACATAATCTTGTTCGAACAAACTCTGGTACTTCTGACGTTTGTCGAGTTGCAGAAAAAATAATTGACATGTCTGGAATGCTGGGCGCGCATGTTGTTGCTCCTTTAAAATTTAATATTGGTGAAGCTAAAGGGTCATGTAGTTATGATATAACTAAGAAGCATTTTAACTCATACGCTACCATCAAAAACTTTAACTCAATGTACACAGGTGACTCCCTTCAATGTGTACCAGTCCGCTTTAAACCTTTGATGGTGCTTACCAGTCATTTAACTGAGGTACGTCTAACAACATTTGAGAATGCAGTTCTTAGCGAAGCAGACTGTCTTTAAACGTAAGGATGAAAGCCTCATATTGCATATTGACTGGTACTTTCATCCTGTTTTCTGCGAAAGAAATGGGATGGCATGAACTCGGAACCTGACCGGAGCAACTTTCAATGCAGCAGGTAAAAGTAAACTGCCATAGCTGCCCAGCTCAGTCCGAGCAATACCCAGGGTAATCTGCTTTGGCGGTAAACGACAGAGGGTGAGTTTTTCGGGACGGCTGTCTCGTTAGTCTTTTCAACGACGGGCTCATTGTCCCTTTGGCGCTTAATCGTCTTCAGGCGTCGATCCAGAGCCCGGGCTTTTGTTTTCTGCTGCTTTTTGTACTGGTCAATGCCTTTCTGGATGCCCATGGCAATCAGGCGGGTCTGTTCTTTGGTTTGCCCGGGCCTCTGGGTGGCCCTGGCTATTTTTAACGCTTCTTCTTTGGTTTCAGTAGAAATTGCCGGTTTTTTTGCGGTTTTAGCCATAAATCTGTTGGAGTTGTCTGTTAATGGTTTTAGGGAGGCTGAACCTCCGGGTCTGATAATTCGCAGAGTGGGAGAGTATCCTTGAAACTTATAACTCTTGATTAAAACCGCAACGAACGCAACATTCGTTGTTATGATTAAGGCTCAAGCTGCCTTGTTAGATTTTTAAGAAGGACGTTTCTCGCACCGTTGATGTCTCTGTCAACGGTGAAACCATTGCCTTTTATAACTTTTGATGAACCAAGCCGATCATCAATACTGCCATCCCATGAGCGGGTCTTTGACGTGTACGCTTCATTGCAATCCACAACGTGCTTTCCGTACTTTCTGGCGTACCACTTCAAACGCACCTTAAACCCGTAATGATTGAGATCTAGCATCTGGCGGCAGGTATTCCGGCGTATGGTACGCACCTTTTTGTCTTTTCGCGTGACCATACCCCTCGTCTCGAAAGACGGCAGAAAGATAACGTCATAATTGGATACAAGCTCGAACGCCAGTCGGTTATGCAAGTCCAGAATAATGTCATCTTTCTTGCACTTGAGGCGGTTAATCTCTTTGTCAAAGTTGACAATACGATCCTGCGCCCACTGAGGCATGTCAGGAAACTTTATGCCTTTTTGGGTGTTCAGAATCTTTTGTTTTTGCCCAATGAGATTGTCAACTCGTTTCATAAGCGGGAACAACTTTTTTTTGGCAAAGTCATTTCCTGCAATTAAAGCCTCTTTATCGCTGAAACAGGTAGCAAAAGTTCGCACTCCGGGGTCTATCCCAACACACTTCACTGCGCCTTGGATATCGGCATTGAGTTCTATGTGTTGTTGAACCTGAATGAACCAGCACCCTTTGTCACAGGTAATAACGCATGATTTACCAATGGCTTCGGCAGGCACTTCTTCCGTTAGATGGATTCTGCCCAACGCATTAACGCAAGGGTTCAATCCCTTTGGCAGTCTATCAATAGAGAATGAGTGCCTGCTTCCTTTACGGCTCTTAAAACTTATTTCTGAGAAACCTCCACTTGCCCCTTTGAGTTTTTTGTTTTTACTGCAAACAGACTTGAATGTTGTCGCTGCCGCTAGTGTTCCATTATCTGAAATAATAGAGTTATAAGCCCGTCCATTGTCTTTTTGCTCCTTCTCCACCTGAGCCTTTATCGACGGGCGCATATTAATAAATTTACCATTTTCGTCCTTGTATTTGTCATTGCGGAACCGCTCTACAGCCAGGTTGTAAGAACGCCTGTAAAGAGCAAGTGCATCCCTGTAGGCCGGTTCATTCTCCGGGTAAATTCTGATCCTTTTTGATGCTACGATCTTTGCGCCTTTTAGCGGAACGCTGTCCGTAGTGGCTGTTGCAGAACGAGGTAATGAAACCGATAAGCTCATGGGTATCAAAGGCTTCACCGGAACCATTCGAGTCATCCAAAACTTCGATTTGTCCTCCTGATAATTCAACGAGCCACTTGATAAGTTCGAATCCTGATCGTGCGAGCCTGTCTTTTGTGGTAACCACAATGTGGGTTGGATGGTCGCACATCGCTGATTCCAGAATGGTTTGCAGTCCTTTTCGTTTAAAGTTGAAAGCACTGGCAATGTCACTGATAAATTCTGCGTCAGGATACCTTTCGAGCAAGCGTCGCCTTTGCGTAGCAATGGAAGATTTTTGCTTCCCTGAGCTAACCCTTGCATAGCATATCTTCCTCTGCTGGTTGATGAATATGCGGTAGTGACCCCCGCTCGTTTGCATTATTTTCTCGTAATGACCGCTTTCGATCTTTCGCCTTATTGTCTGGGTTGTTACGCCCTCAATCTTGGCAAGTTTGGTTGTGGATACCCACAAAATAAACGCCTCTGGCTATCTATGTTGTTGTCAGTATAACAAGTTATGTTGCGATTGTTGCATTTTTATTTAACTGTTCCAAGCCCGGTCGTGTAAAAGCCAGCATTCTGACAGTAGGCACCTTCAGGTTTAATCTCAATCGGCACAATTTACGTCTATGGCATGTATTGTATCCGGATACCAGTTAAAAAAGGCAAAGTACTTTGTGGAGACTTTAACCCTGACATCTTTATTGGCTCTCAAGACATCCTCTGCGAACTTGCAGCCTTCCTCTGTGTAGATATTCAGGTGATTGATATTGGGTTTTTTTTCAGAAACGGTGGAGTACTCCATTCTATATTTTGCATTGCCTTTTTCATCCGTACCATCGTATTTCTTGTGGGCAACCTGCTTTGTTTCGACCTTCTCGCCGCCTTCATGCAAGTCGGCAGTGCACACTTTTGAGCCGAATGTTCCCCATCGAAAGACCCGGACAAATTTTCCAGAGCGTACGCTGTTGCCATAATTACTGAATTCGAGGTTTTGTTCATCTTTGTATACGCATTGGAAAGCATGAAAAGAAGCGCTTTCCTTAAAGTCAGCAAGGCTTGAAACATCGGTAACCAAAGCGCTTGCACCGTAATAAAGCCAGAATAAAGGATGGGCGAAAGGGGGTGAAGACAGATAACGAACAATGATTTGCTTATTGAACGGTGTGCTTATGAGTTTCTGGTATGCCGGATTATGTTTGCTATTCACAGATAGAGCGAATGGTTTGGTTGGATAAAGTCGGTCTTGTGAAAAACCTCCTCCTAATAAAAAATTAATGTTAACCCCTTTTATCAGTAAGCCTGATTCCTCAACCTTGCCTAACTGACCGATAAGCAGACCTTCTTGATGATAGCCAGAGGCACTGTCTAAAACGGGGGATGATAAAACAGGGTTTGCCAAAAGCAGTAAAAGTGGGAATGCCGATACATGATAGCGTTTCATTGCTTTTATAACCTCCGCAGGAGTGCCCTAAGGAATGGGTATTTGAACAGAAAAGAGCGACTTGGAGCATAGACCAAGTCTTATGATTATGTGCCGGTGGCGTGGACAATCATGCTGGTTCATCACTTCTGTTCAGCAAAAAAAGCAATTCAGGAACGGTCACTTTTTTCTGAGGCAAGGCATGAGGGAAAATAACTATCTACCGAACTTCCAGCCTTGCCATTGGACAACTCTGGAAACCGGCATTAACGACAAAATGTCCGCAAATCAGGTAAAACAGGCTCATTACTACCCGCATGACTGAAAAGGATTCCACCATCAGAGTCAGGCTCCAGAAACCCTTAAACAGAAGCAGATAAATGCCGAACAGGTAAGGCACATAGCTGCATCGGTGCATGATCCGGGTCAGAAACTTCTGTTTTGAGCTGGTCGCATTACCCCTGGCGAGCTGAATATTCAACAGCAGAACCAGGGCAGAGAGAGCCGACAGTATAGAAGTATTGAAGTCCATCAGAGCCCAGCCACGGGTCAGGAAGGAGATCGCAGAAATAACCGTCAGCAGGCAAAGCAGTGCAACCGCTCTAGGGGCGTACTTCATGAAGGTGTTATTGCTGCCGATCGTGTTCTCTAGTGCTTTGTTCATGGCGACCTCTCCTTGATAGATGACAACAAAAGTTAACGTCTGCATTGACAGTTATACCTTTGCTTCAGGTGTAAGGAGTTGACGCTGAACAATAAACCAGTGGGAATCTGAAATAGATGTCAGTTGTCGTAAAAAATCTGATCTAATGCCTTGACATGCACCTGACCTTCCTCTGGATAAACGACGGTATCCTTCTGGTCGCGTTGGCCAATAATCAGATAACGACAGGTTTCTTTCGAGTGGTTAAGCAGTGCATGTCCCCGGTCATCACCGGGCATAAAGCAGGCATAGTCACCTGCAATCATATGAACACACTCCTCGCCGTGCAGGAGAGTGCATTCGCCTTCAACGATGAACAGGTGTTCTTCTTCTGCGGTGTGAAAATGCAGAGGTGTTGACTGTTTGCCCGGGTCCAGCTCCTGCATACGAGTGGCGATGGCCTGTCCGCCTGCGCTGTCGCTCAGGCATTTGCTACGAACACCGTACTGTTCACCATGAGTCCATTCGTCCCATTCGATCTCGTCAATATTGATCAAAATCTTAACTCTCTGCAGGTTGGTAGGTGATGGTGTAGAGTTTCATATCAATGCCACACTCAAGCGATGTTAACTCAGACAACCGCTGTTTTTGCGACGGCTTCACATGCCAGTAGTGTGGTGTCATGGCCAGCAGGTCAAGAATTAACTCTGACGAATCCAGCTTCATTGTACCTGTCACTGAACCTTTTTCCAGCAGGTTGAAATGCTCTGGTAGCTGGCTGACCAGCTTGTCCACCGGATAGGGACGAACTTCTTCATAAATGGCCTGGCGCAGTGCATACAGGTGTTGCTCTCCGGGTGCCAGAACCAGAACGGTGCCACCCGGCTTGAGGATTCGGCTGAACTCTTTCCAGTCACAACGGGAAAAGACACTGATGATGACATCAACCTGGTTGTCTGGCACAGGAATGTCATTAACGCTGGCGACCAGCCATTGAATGTCTTTACTGCGGCGGCAGCAAGCCTGAATGGCGGGTTTGGAGATATCAAAACCGCATACGGATGCCTGTGGTAAAGCGTCGTGTAATCGGGTGGTGTAATAACCTTCGCCACAGCCTGCGTCGAGAATAACGGGGTGTTCAGTGTCTTTCAGCGCTGTTCTGGTGGCTTGTGTCAGGGCGTCTGTCACTAGTTGATAGCAACCGCTGTCCAGAAAACGGCTACGCGCCTGCACCATTTGCTTGTCATCACCAGGATGTTTACTGCGCATTTTATGGCTGGGCAGCAGGTTCAGATAACCTTGACGGGCGCGGTCGAAACGATGGTTGTTGGTACATGCAGCCCCGTTGTCTAACTGTTGTAAAAGCTGCGAGCAGACGGGGCATTTCAGGTTGGCAGGCATGTCGATAGTCAAGTGCAGATATTGAAAGGGCAGCCAGTGTACTGGTTTTTAAAGTCAGTTTCCTGTTTTTGCCTATTTTAGCAAGGGATGCCCTTCAGGTAGCTGTCGTGAAATCCACAAAGCCAGTTTGTGTTTCATGCTCTGTTCCGATTCTTGTCCCTTAACCAATGGCTGAATCAGCTTGTCGTGTACCAGCAGGCGGTAAAGGTACTCGATTTTCTGGCGGGAAGAATCTGTTTCTTCAAACTTACCCGCTTTGCGCTTTTCAACATAGATAGCACCGACTCGAAGTGCTTCACGGACCAGTTCGGTTTCATTCTTAATTTTTTTCAACGCTCGTGCCTCGCAGTTATAAATGTTGATTTTTTTCAGAATAAGATTACTCTTGCACTGGGTCAAAGAAAAAAACCATATGAAAATATCTGACCATGCTCATTACGCATTCCTGAATAGCTCGAACATCGACACAGAAAAATAACATCACGAAAGTAATAGAAAACTTGAAAATGAGCAAATACCTTATGGATAAACGCTTGTAGCCTGTCTAACACTTAACCAATTAAGCTTTGCTTGTAATCTTCGTCAGTGAATAGACAGGGATTCTTCAGGCTTATTTCCTTTAAAGCTCATTCTGATTGCTAGAATGGTTTTTTAGCTTAGTATTGTTTCAAGGATTGAACTTAGCGGGTAAGGAATAGTCTAACGCCCAAGAATCACGCTCTTTTCAGAGTTTTCTGGAGTGGTGTGGGTTCCTTGAGCCAATTGGGAAGTTAAATAATGTCTAAAAGATCAATCTCTCTCATTGACGACCGTAACAAGAATAAAAATACTGAAAATTCTGCATCCATTGAAGAGCAAGTTGCTGAATTTCTTAAGTCTGGAGGCAAAATTGAGCAAATCGCTTCTGGAGTGAGTGGCATGGAAAGTATGGCTACCCGTCAGCCAAAATCTCTGCAGAAAAGCAGTCGTAAAAGCAAAAAGAGTTAAAGCAGGTGGCCTTGTGCGGAATCAAACTGACAACCAGGGCTTGTCTTGCCTATTGGCTGTCAGAAATTTTAGTTCCTATCCCGGGATTAGGGGTGGGCAGCACAATACTCTTAACTGTTTAAAACGGGGCAGGCACTTCAAACGTCATGGATTCCTGCAAAACCGGGTGTGTAAATGTCAGCCGGGTTGCATGGAGATTCAATCTTGTACTGGCTTCATAAGCCTCCGGGTGGGCGTAGAACTCACAGCCAAGGATTGGATGGCCCAGTTCCGCCATATGGACCCTTAACTGGTGTGAGCGTCCAGTAACAGGTTCAAGCCATACACGACAGGTTTCTGATGACGTTTCCTGATGATGACGGTGAACATTGATGCAGGTGTAGTGGGTCAGGGCGGGTTTGCCCTGAGCGTGGTCAACCATCTGCCTTGGGCGGTTGAGCCAGTCGCAACGCATGGGCAGGTTCACAGAACCAGACTGCTCTGCCGGGGTTCCCCACACTTCAGCGGTATAACCCTTACTGACCAGGCGATCCTGAAACTGGCGGCTTAATGCTCTGTGGCTGTCAGCCTGAAGGGCAAACACCATAACGCCGGAAGTGGACATGTCCAGTCGGTGAACAACCCGGCTTTCCGGGTTTATGCTCTGCAGACGAGACAGGGCGCTGTCAAAATTGGCGGGATGCCGTCCGGGTACGCTGAGCAGGCCAGCGGGTTTGTCGACCACTACCAGATGATCGTCCCGGTATAGCTCCCGGAGCGTTTCATGGCAGGTCGGCACAATATGCACAGGACGATGTGCAGGACATTCAGAAGTTTGGGCAGATTCAGTCATGGTGAAGAATTATGGCGGCAAAAGCCACCGATGTCAGTGGTGGCTTTTGCGAACATGACCGGTCAGGATACCTTTCGTGAAAAGCGAGCCTTGAAACGTTGCCAGAATTCAGGTGATGCTTTGAAAATCAACAAGCTGACAATTACATGCAGAACCGCCAGGGTCAGGAAGAATTCTTCAATGGTTCGATTAGCTACCCCCAGGAACAGCATTCCGAACACAGCGCTGCCAACCATGTAGGAAGAGTTCATAACGTTCAGTGCTGCAATCGTTCGGGCACGGCGACTTTCTTCCGTTCTTTTCTGAACCATGGCATACAGTGGCACAATAAACAGCCCACCAGAAAAGCCAATCATGGCAAGGTCAAACAATACCCGGACATTGGCGGGAATTCTTATAAACTCACTGGCACTAAGCAATACCCCCTGAGTGTTGGGAGAAATCGCAAAGAACAGATCCAGTGCGAACAGGCTCAGTCCCAAAGCGCCCAGAGGCACAATGCCCGGCTCAACCTTGCCATAGGAAATCCTTCCGCAGAACAGCGACCCGGCTGCAACGCCAATGGTAAAGACGGCGAGCATTATACTCACAACCTGAGGACTGCCAGACAATATCTGACTGGCAAGATTTGGCAGCTGTGTCAGGTAGGCTGCCCCAATCGCCCAGAACCAGGAGATGGCGACCAGACTAAGGTAAACAGTTCTGTCGCCATGGGCATCTCTCATGATTTTCCGGGTCTGGCTGAACAGGTTGTAGCTGATGTCCAGATCTGGCGCTGAAGCTTTTGCTTCCGGAATCTGTCGGGCACACAGCCAGCCAATAATAGCGAGTACAACGACCGATACGGCTACCCAACCATGAGCATTGGTTAATTCAACCAGCAGTCCTGCGCCAAGGGTTCCCAGGAGAATAGCGACAAAGGTGCCCATTTCAACCAGGGCGTTACCGCCCACCAGCTCATCTTCATGCAGATGTTGGGGAATAATGGCGTATTTCACCGGACCGAAAAAGGCACTCTGGGTACCCATAAGGAACAGGAGGATCAGCAAAACCAGAAAGCTCTGGCTGATAATAAAACCGGCAGCCACCGACATAATCCCAATTTCCAACAGTTTGACCCTGCGGATAATCAGCGATTTTTCGTATTTGTCTGCTATTTGACCGGCAATGCCGGAAAAAATGAAAAAAGGCAGGATAAATAAACCGGCACCCAAATTGATAAACAGGTCAGAATCGAACGGCAACTGTTCTGCAGCCGCAAACGCAGCCATCAGGAGCAGGGTATTTTTATAGATATTATCGTTAAACGCCCCCAGAAACTGGGTGGCGAAAAAAGGTAAAAAACGTCGTTTACCCAGCAGAGAAAGTTGATGGCTTTGGTTCATTCGTTCTCTTCATCCTGAAGTCTGACAGGGGTAGTAACCAGGGAAAAGCGGCAGCTCAAAATACACCGTTATCGTTTTATCACTACAGCTTTACCGCTGTTCCACTGATGCTGACCATCAGCATACTGCTTTTTTCACCGACAACTTCGTAATCCAGGTCAATACCCACAATGGCATTGGCTCCCACTTCCCGGGCCCTGGTTTCAATATCTTCAAAAGCGGCTTCCCGTGCCTTTTCAAGTTCTTTCTCGTAAGCACCAGAACGGCCACCCACAATATCCCTGATGCTCGCGAAAAGATCCCGAAACACATTGGCACCGACAATAGCTTCTCCTACGACAACGCCCAGATACTCCTTGACGGGTCTCCCTTCCACGGAAGGTGTGGTGGTTTTCAGCATGACTATCTCCTGATTGAACTAATCCGTCTGAAGGTTATCATCATCAAGCTGGTTGGTGTAAGTTGGTTCAAGGGGAGTGGCAGAAAAAGTAACCGACGGCTTTACCAGCTCATCCTGAGCCCCAATCAGCTGTAACTCCTGACTACCGGCCAGACTTGTTTTTTTGAACAGTCCGTCCATGGCCCCGGCGATATGCTCAAGTGATTGCTTAAGTTCACAGCCCTGCAAAAGTTTCGCCATAAATAACGCCGCAGTAGTGTCGCCAGAACCACTGACAACCCCATTGATCGGATACATCGGCGTTGTAATCAGCCAGGCTTCTGAATGATCGACGGCCAGCATCGCAATATGATCTTTCTTGCCGTCGTCTGTTAGAAGGCTTGTTACCAGTACAATATCGGGGCCTTCTGCCAGCAGGCTTCTGGCACCTTTTAATGCCTGATCTGTTGAGGTTATTTTTTGGCCGGTGAGCATCTCCAGCTCAAAGTGGTTCGGCGTAATAATATTGGCCTGCTGGATCACCTTGTTCCGAAAGAAATCAGGAATCTCTTTCTGCACATAAATACCGGTGTCGGTGTCTCCTATCACAGGGTCGCAGCAGTACAGTACATCAGGATTAACGGCACGAATACGTTCAACCGCATCCAGAATAACTTCTGCCATACCCGGATCACCCATATATCCGGACAGGAACCCATGGCATTCAGCAAAAGCACCATGCTCCTCCATCCCCAGAAGGACATCCTGAATGGTCTCAGGGGTAAACACAGGACCTCGCCAGCCAGAATGCCCGGTGTGGTTGGAAAACATGACCGTATTAACAGGCCAGACATTAAAGCCCAGTCGCTGCAACGGAAAAACAGCGGATGAATTACCCGCATGACCTACAGCCACATGGGATTGGATTGAGAGAATATTCATGCCTCAGACTGTACTCATTAATGATTTCAGCCTCAAGGGTCTGGGCGGGGAGGTTGCTAAAGCCGGGTTAACTGTATGTGTCTACGCTAATAGCAGTTGTTTCATTCAATACACAAAAGGTTGACAGTTTATGAACGAAATGGAACATGCCAGATTCCTGCGGGACTACTCCCGCTTATTTTTTAAGAACTCCTTTAAAACATGTAACAAAACCTACTCAATGTCTTATGGCACAGCCACGCTGTCAAAAAAAGTGGCGCGTCTAAATTATTCCAGAGTGGCCTACGATTTGGTAGGTCACTACAGAGACATGTACGACAACTTTGATTCATTCCTGCTTCTAACCTCCTGCCCCCGGCTGGCAAGAGCTGGTAACTGCGAGGAATATTATGGTATTGCCCTGAAGTATGGGTTTGAAAACAGGATTGAAAATATATGGCTGGCAGATCATGAAATGCATGGATTTTTAATATTGGCAGCTGACCCGGGAATAAGCGCTACATTAACATTAAATGAATTTTGCCAATATGAAACTTATAACTATTGGGTATGCGATCCGTGGTTTAATATCCATTGCAGAATGCACCTGTATGGCCTGATGGCTACCCTCAAATCTTCCCAATGGGAGTCTGAGGGTAAAGAAATATATAAGGATGAATATAATAGTGAACGGGCAACCCTGTGGTGCCAGAGGTTGTTTATCGGCAATATGTCATTTCACAGGATGACAGACAACAACGGACAGCCTACCGCTGGTTTGTACGATTTTTTTTCCAGATGATGCTCTCGTCAGGTTTCCGGCAATAACCTGCGAGGGCTTTCCCGTCAGTCACTTCTGGTGTGACCGCTACTGATCGCTTAACAGCTCGCCAGCAATAATCATTTTACGAACTTCGGTAGTGCCTGCACCGATTTCCAGCAACTTGGTGGAACGGAACAGCCGGTTCATTTCTGATATACAACGCCCAGATACTCCTTGACGGGTCTCCCTTCCACGGAAGGTGTGGTTGGAAAACATGACGGTATTAACAGACCAGACATTAAAGCCCAGTCGCTGCAACGGAAAAACAGCGGATCAATTACCCGCATGACCTACAGCCACATGGGATTGGATTGAGAGAATATTCATGCCTCAGACTGTACTCATTAATGATTTCAGCCTCAAGGGCCTGGGCGGAGAGGTTGCTAAAGCCGGGTTAACTGTATGTGTCTACGCTAATAGCAGTTGTTTCATTCAATACACAAAAGGCTGACATTTTATGAACGAAATGGAACATGCCAGATTCCTGCGGGACTACTCCCGCTTATTTTTTAAGAACTCCTTTAAAACATGTAATAAAACCTATTCAATGTCTTATGGCACAGCCATGCTGTCAAAAAAACTAGCGCGTATACATTATTGTGGAGTGGCCATCAATTTGATTGATCACTACAGAAAAACGTACGACAACTTTGATTCATTCCAGTTTCTAACCTCCTGCCCCCAGCAGGAAAGAGCTGGTAACTGCCGGGAATATTATGGTATTGCCCTGAAGTATGGGTTTGAAAACAGGATTGAAAATATATGGCTGGCAAATCATGAAAAGCATGGATTTTTAATATTGGCAGCTGACCCGGGAATAAGCGCTACATTAACATTAAATGAGTTTTGCCAATATGAAGCTTATAACTATTGGGTATGCGACCCGTGGTTTAATATCCATTGTAGAATGCATATGTATGGCCTGATGGCTACCCTCAAATCTTCCCAATGGGAGTCTGAGGGTAAAGAAATATATAAAAATGACTATAGTAGTGAACGGGCAACCCTGTGGTGCCAGAGGTTGTTTATCGGCAATATGACATTTCACAGAATGACAGACAACAACGGACAGCCTACCGCTGGTTTGTTCGATTTTTTTTCCGAATGATGCTCTCGTCAGGTTTCAGGCAATAACCTGCGGGGGCTTTCCCGTCAGTCACTCCTGGAATGACCGCTACTGATCGCTTAACAGCTCGCCAGCAATAATCATTTTACGAACCTCGGTCGTGCCTGCACCGATTTCCAGCAATTTGGTGGAACGGAACAGCCGGTTCATTTCCGATTCCCAGATATAGCCGGTTCCTCCATGTATCTGCACACCGTTGTCTAAAATCCGGTTGCACATATCGGCACAATACATGATGGACGCCGCTGTGCGGGCATGAATCTCACCCCGGCCGGCAGTGGCTTCATCAATATGGGAAACTTCTGCCAGTACCTGCCAGCAGAAGGTTTTCATGGTTTCTATCCAGACATACATATCGGCCAGCCGTGACTGAACCATCTGAAAACTGGCAATGGTTTTACCAAACTGTTCACGGGTTTTGGCATACTCCACCGACAGCTCCAGCGTACGCTCAGCAATACCCACATTGACCGGGGCAATCATGGCGCGCTCAACATCCAGCCCGCTCATTACCACCTTGTGGCCCTCGTGTTCTTCACCCAGAATGTTGTCCACCGGAACCCGCAGGTCTTCAAAGACCAGCTCTCCGGTCTGGCTGCCCCGAAACCCCATTTTTTGCAGCTTCTGGGCAACCTTGAATCCGGGCCAGCTGGTTTCTACGACAAATGCCGTAATGCCTTTGGAGCCGCGGCCAGGTTGAGTTTTGGCATACACCAGGCAGATGTCGGCAATGGGACCATTGGTAATATAAATCTTGGAGCCGTTAAGAATGTATTCATTCCCATCCCGAACGGCTTTTGTTCGCATGGAGCCCAGTGCGTCGGAACCTGCGCCGGGTTCAGTTAAGCCCAGACAGCCAGTCCATTCACCAGAGCAAAGTTTTGGCAGATATTTCTGCCGGATCATTTCATTCCCGTTGTTATACAGGCTATTCACACAAAGATTGTCGTGGGCTACCCAGCTCAGTGCAAAGGCATGGTTCCAGCGTGAAATCGCCTGCAGAATCAAACCGGCTTCCAGAATCGATAAGCCTGCGCCGCCATACTGCTCCGGCACCGTGACGCCCAGCAGACCCAGTTTGCCCATTTCCTTAAAGGTATCCTGCGGCCACCACTCTTCGTTATCCATCTTTTCGCACAGAGGGTAGAGTTGTTCCCTGGCAAAACGATCAGCATAGTCCATCAGGTTTTGCTGGTCGGGGGTAAGGGCAAAGGCATGGCTATTAGCTGAGCTGTTCATAATTATTTTCCTCGGACTGTTAAAACCGCATCACACCATAGCGGGCATCACCAAAAGGTACGTTCAGCGAAGCGCTGATCGACAGTGCCAGGGCATTGCGGGTATTCACCGGATCGATAATGCCGTCATCCCACAGCTCGGACGATGTATAGTAGGCGCTGGTCTGGTTTTCGTAGCTGGCCAACACTGAGGCCCGGATGGTTTCCAGTTCTTCCGCATCAGGCTCTATGCCTTCCCGCTGTAACTGTTTCAGTTTAATGGTGACCAGGGTATTCGCCGCCTGATCGGCTCCCATGACCGAGGTTTCACTGTTCGGCCAGCTGAACAGGGTGCGGGCATCAAACGCCCTGCCGCACATGCCATAATTACCTGCGCCATAGGAACCATTAGTCATTATGGTGAACTTGGGAACGTCGGAGCATGCCTGTGCCATAATCATTTTCGCGCCGTCCTTGGCAATGCCACGGCGTTCATAATCCTTGCCCACCATATAGCCGGTAATATTTTGCAGGAACACCAATGGCACATGGTTCTGGTTACACAGCTGGATAAAGTGCGCCGCTTTCAGAGAACTGTCGTTAAACAGCACACCGTTATTTCCCAGAATCCCGACCTTGTAGCCCCAGATATTGGCATAGCCGCACACCAGCGTATCGCCATAATCCGGCTGGTATTCGGAAAAACGGCTTCCGTCCACTATTCGGGCGATGACTTCCCGCATATCAAACTGTTTCTTAATGTCATCAGGAATAATGCCGTACAGTTCGGATGGGTCATAATAAGGTTCTTCCGGAGCTTCCCGTTGTAGGTTGAATTTGGGTTTCTGTTCCCACTGGGCAACAATTTCCCGTCCGATGGCAATGGCTTCTTTCTCATTATTGGCAAAATAATCACAGGTGCCTGAAACCGAGGTGTGCATGCGGGCACCGCCCAGCTCATTGACGGTAACATCTTCACCGGTTGCCGCCTTGACTAGCGGTGGACCACCCAGAAATACAGCCCCCGTACCATCAACAATTACGGAGTAATCCGACAGGCTGGGAATATAAGCGCCGCCTGCCGTGCAATGACCAAAGACCAGTGCCAGCTGCTTACAACCCAGTCTGGAGAGTTGCGTCTGGTTGCGGAAAATCCTTCCGGCCATATATTTATCGGCAAAAAACTCCGACTGCATGGGCAGGTAGCCACCGGCGCTGTCACACAGATGAATAACGGGTAACTGGTTTTCAATGGCAATGTCCAGCGCCCTGACGGTTTTCTTAATGGTTAATGGGAACCAGGCACCGCCTTTGACAGAACTGTCACTGGCATTAATTAATACTTCCCGCCCACCCACAACGCCAATACCGGTAATGCACCCTGCTGACGGGGCAATGCCCTCATAAGCCATGTTGGCAGCCAGCGAAGACAGTTCAAGAAAGGGAGTGCCGGGATCAAGCAAACGCTCCAGCCGTTCCCTTGGCAGCATTTTGTTCTGGCTTCTTAAGCGCTGGATATCTCTTTCCGGGCGGGTAAAGCGTGCTGCCTGCTGTTTACGGTGGAACTCTGCCAGAATTTGCTGGTTGTGAGTCTGGTATTGCCTGAACTCTGACGACTGTGGGTTAATACGGGTTTGCAGTCTTCTCATGCTGAACCCTCCGGGGTGATTTCCACCAGAACGGAACCTTTTTCAAAACTGTCGCCTGTACCGCTGATATGAATGTTTTCCACTGTACCTGTCGCCGTGGCACGAATAGCCATTTGTAGCTTCATGCTTTCAATTAACAGAAGATGGTCGCCTTCAGTCACGCTTTCGCCGACCGACGTGTTCAGCTCGACCACGACGCCGGGCATGGGGGCAATAACGATGCCGCTGGCAGAGCCTCCTTCAGAGGCGGCCTCGCTGAACTCGTCCAGACATTCCAGCCACCAGGTTTTACCATCGAGATGAACAAATAGCTGCTGATCATCCTGGGCGACATGGACCTGCCGGTTTTTTCCATCAATAGTGAGTTCGGCGCTGTGAGCGCTTTGCCACTGGAGTTCGGCAGTGATGATGCGACCGTCTATCTCTAGCTGAACAGACTGTTGTCTGCGAACCGGAATAACAGGATGAACGGTGCCGTTAAACAGAAATTTTGGTTGCATCAGTTCCTCCAGTGGCCGATGGCGGCATGCAGGTCTGGCGTTGCTTCCGCCAGCAGACGATTGCTGCGCTCACTCAGCAGGGCGGTTGCCAGAATAGCCTGTTGTTGCTGTTTGTCAGGCTGGAGGGGTGTTAGTTCATGGTCGTATTGCTTGATAAAGCCTGTATCAAAATGGCCTTCAATAAACTGCTGGTGGCGCAAAACAGTATCCAGATAATCAATATTGTGTTTTACCCCGAGAATCACCAGCTCCTGAAGTGCCTGTCTCATGGCTTCAATGGCTTGCTGACGGGTGGGGGCATGAACAATCAATTTTGCCAGCATGGGATCAAAGGCGCTGGTAATCGCCTGGTTAAGATACAGGCCACTGTCGAACCGGACGGCCTGCCCGCAGGGTTCTTTCAGAAACAGTACTTTGCCGGTGGCGGGCATAAAATCGTTAAAGGCATCTTCGGCGCAGATCCTGCATTCGATGGAGTGGCCGGATGAAGACAGTGTTTCCTGGTTCAGAGACAGGGGGCGGCCTGCTGCGATATGAATCTGCTCTGCAACCAAGTCTACGTTAAACGTCATCTCAGTAACCGGGTGTTCTACCTGAATGCGGGTGTTCATCTCCAGAAAGAAATAACTGCCCTCTGACGTATACAGAAACTCAACCGTACCCGCGCTGTTGTAGCCCGCGCTTTGAGCAATGCCTTTTGCGGTGTCACAGATTTCCTGACGTTTAGCGCTGGTCAGCGCCGGAGAGGGGGCTTCTTCAATAACCTTCTGGAAACGTCGCTGAATAGAGCACTCTCTTTCGCCCAGGTGAACCACACGGTGACCATCGCCCAGCACCTGCACTTCAATATGTCGGGCGCTGGTAAAATACTTCTCAACGTAAACCCGTCTGTCACCAAAGTATTTTTCCGCTTCTGAAGCGGCGATGCGCAGTGCGTCCTGCAGCTCATCCTGGCTGTGAACAATGCTCATGCCCTTGCCGCCACCACCGGCTGAAGCCTTGACCACCACTGGGAAGCCCATGTCAACAATGTTCCTGAGGAAGTCGGGATGATCCGGTTCCAGGTTTACAGAAGGGGGAACCGGGAAACCGTGTCGGGCGACAAAATCCCTTGAAGTAATTTTGTCGCCCATCAGTTCAATAATGTCGGCTTCAGGGCCAATAAAGGTGATGCCTGCCTGTTCCAGTGTTCGGGCAAACTCTGCGTTTTCAGACAGAAAACCGTAACAGGGGTGTACGGCCTCGACACCCAGTCGCTGGCAGATTTTAATAATCTGTTGTCCGTCCAGGTGTGCGGCTGCGGGTGAGTCGCCAACGATTTCTATGGCTTCGTCGGCTTGTTGTACGACAGGAGAGTGCCGGTCACTGTGGTGATAAATGGCGACCGAGGCAATATCGAGCTGCTGTAAAGCCCTGAGTACCCTCAGGGCGATCTCCCCACGATTGGCGATCAGCACTTTTTTAAAAGGCTGTTGACCTGACTGAACAGGCGGAACGTTGTTCATCGCTAAACCCGTTGCTTGATTTTTTTCTTTTCAGTTATTTAATTTAAAGGCTCTGACTGAATATTGGAATGCCTGAAGCCTGCACTGGCTGGCTATATGCCACAGGAACATAGTAGCAGATGTTAGTCATAACGCTCTGAACGCCCATGGGCTAAGCTTCCGGTTTTTGTTCCCCTTATCGATACCTTATGGGTAATCTAAGTAAGGGGATTACGTTAACGGTGATAAAAAGGAAACGGTTATGCCTGGGCTTTATTACGAGCAATGCGACGTAGGGCGGGTGATTAAACACCGTTTGTCCCGCACAGTGACCGAGTCGGACAATGTTCTGTTCTGTGCTATCACCCACAACCCGCAGCCTCTGCATCTGGATGCCGAATACGCGAGCAGAACAGAGTTCGGACAGCGGGTATTTAACAGTATGTATACTGTGTCGTTTGCCTGTGGTGTTTCGGTAGAAGATACGACACTGGGAACGTTGGTAGTGAACCTGGGTTTTGGTGAAATGAAGTTTCCCAGACCGGTGTTTATTAACGATACCCTGAGTGTTGAAACTGAAATCATGGAGAGGCGTCCCAGCAAGTCCCGACCCAATGCGGGTATTGTAACGTTCGAGCACCGGGTCTATAACCAGCACAGTGAAGTAGTCTGTACGATGCTTCGCACTGCGCTGCTGCAGCGGCTACCCGCTGATTTGGAAAATAAGGGTTCAGGAGAACAACATGCTGGCTAAATCCTATCTGTTTGTTCCCGGCGATGACGACAAAAAAATGTTAAAGGCAAAAAACTCCGGGGCTGATGCGGTGATATTTTGTCTTGAAGATGCTGTTGTGGAGAGCAATAAGTCAGTAGCAAGAGAAAAAGTGCGCCAGTTTCTTCAGGCTCACCAGAAGCGGTCTGAGGTGCAACTCTGGGTTCGGGTTAACAGCCTCGCTTCGCCTCATACCCTTAATGATCTGGTTTCCGTTATGCCTGGCAAGCCGTTTGGCATTTTCCTGCCTAAGCCCTCTGATGCTGATGATTTTCGAACCGTTGATCATTATCTGACGGCACTGGAAGTACAAAATAACCTTCCCGTTGGCTCGACTCCTATTATCAGTGTGGCAGAGTCGTCTATTGGTGCCATTAACCAGAACACATTCATAAATGCCAGCACCCGGCTGTCAGGGTTTACCTGGGGAGCCGAGGATTTGCCTGCCGATATTGGCGCAACCACTAACCGTGACCAGGATGGCGCTCACTTTCTGATTCACCGGATGAACCGGGCTAACTGTCTGCTGGTGGCTTCGGCGGGTAATATGCAGGCGATAGACGGCATTTGTGATGATTACAAAAGTCAGAAGAAACTGCGGGCAGAGTGCGAGCGTGCGCGCATGGAAGGGTTTACCGGCAAGCTGGCGATTCATCCTGATCAGGTTGAAATTATCAATCAGTGCTTCACGCCATCCACCGATGAAGTGGCCTATGCCCGGCGGGTGGTTGATGCTTTTGCCAATGCCAAAGGCGCAGGTACGGTAGGGTTGGATGGACGCATGCTGGACCTGCCTCATCTGAAACAGGCACAGCGTATACTCAGGCTGGTCCGGTCTACGTGAAAAGATATCGCTATTGGCTATTGGCTATTGGCTATTGGCTGTTGGCTGCACGAACAGCTAAAAGCCAGAAGCCAGAAGCCAGAAGCTAAAAGCCAAAAGCCCGGTATATTTCTGACTGGTTACTTGATCAGTCTGGCAATCGTTCGAAACTGAGGGGCGTCTGCTGTCTTCATCAGCTCAAACAGCGCCATTTCGGTACTGGTGATGCCGATGCCCGCTTTGCTCAGTTTATCCAGGGCGATAGTTTTGTTCTGCCTGGTGCGGGATGATACGGCATCTGCTACGACTTCCACCTCAAAACCCGCTTTATGCAAGTCCATTGCCGTCTGATAAACGCAGATATGGGCTTCAATGCCAACGATCAACACCTGTTTGCGCCCGGTCTGCTCCAGTGCTTTTATAAACTCCGGCTCGCCACAACCGCTGAAAGCACTTTTACTGATGGGTGTCTGTTCGGGCAGCTGCTCAGACACTTCGGTAATGGTAGGGCCCAGCTTATGAGGAATCTGCTCCATCCAGAGTACCGGCAGGTCCAGCTCTTTCGCACCTGCTGTGATGGCAGCAAGGTGTTTATACAGAGCGTCTTTTTCGTGCATCAGAGTAGCGAGTTTGCCCTGCACATCAGTAATCACCAGAACCGTATTTTCAAGACTAAGCATCAATAAACTCCTGACAGAGGAAACAGATAACTATCATACCATTAGTTCTCTCAAGCGTTGTCGGTGTTTGCTAATGCAGGAAATGATCAATTCAAAGCATCTGTTAATACATTCAAGACATTTTTTTAAAGATTCTTTAAAAACAGGTAACAAAATTTTTTCCAGAACTTATGGAGAGGCCAGACAGGAACGAAAAACAAAACGCAGGATAAATGTGGCGTTAGCCAACAAAAGGGTATTGCTTTTTAGAAAACATACGAACCAGGAAATGCTGGGAATGCTATATCGCATTATACCTCCGGATAGAGCGGGTAATTGTCAGGAATATGCTTTTGTCGCCATAGATTACGGTATTAAGCTATCGATGCCTGATATATGGCTGGTGGTTCATGATGAACATGTGTTTGTCCTGTTGGCTGATACAACCATTTTCCACCAGAACCCCATATCATTGGGTGATTTTTCCAAGTATAAAAATGACAGTTATTGGATTTGTGACCCCTGGTTCAACATACATTGCAAAATGTGTGAATACGCGGCGATGGTTCAGCTTAAAGCGGCTAAGTGGGAACGGGAAGGAAAAAAAATAGGATCATTTGAAACGACAAGCATAGCCGCAAAAGAGTGGTCTTTAAAATTGTCTTCCGGGGAAATGACATTCTACAAAATGACCACTCACAACGGGATAAGGACGCGCATCGGAAAGTTGATTTATAATAATTAACAAAATTCACATTGCCGTAAAGGCGGAGAGTGTCAGCTATACTGTTCGCCGCCTACTCTCCAGCAACGCTTTTAAACAACAAAAGGCACTGTATGTCTATGCACTCAGGCATTTTCTGCCAGTAGTTTATATTTGCTGTTAAATTCGGTATTTAACTGGAAAATCAGCTTTTCAGCGGCGCAGCAGAACTCGAAGTGGGCGTGGATAATTGTGTCTTTTTCAAAAAGTTCCGTTTCATAATCAATCAGGCAGGGAGCCGTTTCGATTTTATGAACGAGAGCTGTCAGCTGGTACAGCCGCTCCCTCGCGTCCGGCAGGTCGGCGGCGTGAATGTCCATATCAAGGTGTGTATCTTTTGGGTCGGTAAGGCCGGTCATATAGCCCCTCCTGTATTTTTTTTGTAATGGGTAACTGTTGATCAGTTTTACTGCGCAGTTCCTTGTTCTGGTTACAATCCCTGTAACTTCTGGTGGATGATGGTTCGACTATAACGTCAGTGAAGTGTTGTTTTATGGACGTGTGTCAACTTTTGACATAAAAGAACAGTTCTTTACGGCAGGTTCTGATTGGAATCTGTTCAATGTCAGGTCGGTTCGGACTATAGGGGGTTATCATCGATGGCTCTTATGGATTAGCAAAATCGTTGTAAACCCTCGCCCAATGCGGGCGGGGATATAAGACGGGAAGGCGCAGAGCCTTCCGCCATCAATCTGGTGTACTCTGGCTATTAACGTAGTCCTTCAGAGTCTCGATAGTTGCACCGCCAGCACTGCAAGCAAAGTAAGACCTTGACCGCATTAAGCCTGCTTTGCTCTGAGCAGTAAGGGGCGCAGCATTCAATAACTTACCGGGCTGTTGGCTTTTGGCTATTAGCTGCTCATACAGCCAACCGCCAACAGCCAACAGCCAACAGCGGTATATTATGTTCTGCTGCTTCCCTAAGGTGGGTATTCAGCATTCGCAACCGTCTTGATGATGTTGATTTGAGATTATTTACCATGACACTGATAGCCAGTTTTGGTGGGTAGGCCACCAACAGGGGTACGTGATCTTTTTCGCCATCCATTTCAAGTAACTGGCATTCCAGTTTTTCACATGCACTCTCGAACGACTCCCGTAACTGCTTGATCATATAGCCATCAAAAAGCTTTCGTCTGTACTTTGTCGTGAACACCAAATGAACAACCAGCTTGGTAACGCTATGTCGTTTGCGAAGATACCCTTTAAGCAAATCTTTATTGTGTGCGCTCACTTGAAAACCTCTTTCAAATACCTGTAATATAGAGCTTATATTAATGAGCACTTAAATAACGTTCCATGCTGAGAGCCACCAAAGTACGAATCTATCCAACATCAGAGCAGGCGGAATTTCTCGACCGTCAGTTTGATGCTGTGCGGTTCGTATGGAACAAGGCCCTGGCTATTAAGGTTCATTATTACAAGGTTCGTGGGCAGAGCCTTTCTCCCAAAAAACACCTGAAGCCCTTGCTGGCAAAAGCCAAGAAAAGCCGAAAGTACTCATGGCTGAAAAACGCTGACTCTATTGCACTGCAACAGGCCACTATCAATCTGGATACGGCCTTTCAAAACTTTTTCAATCCCAAATTGCAGGCAAGATTTCCTCGCTTCAAGAAAAAGCATGGCAAGCAAAGTAGCTACCATTGTACGTCTGTCTCTGTGGGCGATAACTGGATAAAAATCCCCAAGCGCAAGCCCATAAGGGCTAAAGTGCATCGTGAAATAGTGGGTAAGGTGAAGTCTATCACCCTGAGCAGAACGCTAACCGGCAAGTATTTTGCCTCCATATTGGCTGATGATACCCAGGAACAACCAAAACAGATTGATAATCTTGAGGCTAATCAGGTTGTCGGTGTTGATATGGGGATTACTGATCTGGCTATCACCAGTACCGGCCATAAGACTGGCAATCCTCGCTTTCTGAAAAAAGCACAACGTAACCTGAAAAGAAAACAACAGGCTCTATCTCGCTGCAAGAAAGGCTCAAAAGGTAGGCACAAAGCCCGTTTATTGGTGGCAAAGGCGCATGAGCGTGTAGCCTTTGCCCGTAATGATTTTCAGCATAAGCTATCAAAACAACTCATCGACGAAAACCAAGCGGTGATTGTGGAGGCACTGAAAGTTAAAAACATGCTCAAGAACAAGCGTCTTGCTCGTTCTATTGCTGATGCTGGCTGGCATTCACTGATAACCAAACTCGAATACAAGGCAAAGCAGGAAGGTAAACATCTGGTGAAGATAGACCAGTGGTTTGCATCCTCTAAAACTTGCTCAGTCTGCGATTTGAAACAGGAAAAAATGCCATTGAGAATCCGATCATGGGAGTGTAGCTGTGGTGCTATCCATGACCGGGATATTAATGCAGCTCGCAATATCAAGAAGCAAGGCATATTGAAATTAAAGGCGGAAGGACTGTCCGTTTCTGCTGATGGAGGCTTGCGTAAATCCGGCAGACTGTCGGTTGCTGCCTAAGAAATCAGAAGCCTCACCCGATAGGGTGGGGAGCAGTCACACGCATTTGTTATTAATAAGCCTTTCATCTAAAATGCGCGCTCAAAAAATAACCGTACTATTCTCTGCTCCTTTCTTGCACGACACATCTTGCACGACACGATTTCCCGCCGATAGCAGAGAATGACTTGAATTTTCTGGTGAATATACAGTGATTGAATTAACTGCCAATAAAGCAACGAGTCTGAAAAGTGACCTGCTTTCCGGCCTGACCGTCGCTTTGGCCCTGGTTCCCGAAGCCGTTGCTTTTGCCTTTGTTGCAGGTGTTGAACCCCTGGTAGGCTTGTATGCCGCTTTCATGGTGGGGTTGATTACCGCTGTTGTCGGCGGGCGACCCGGCATGATTTCCGGAGCCACAGGGGCACTGGCCGTTGTCATGGTTTCGCTGGTCGCGGATCATGGGGTGCAATACCTGTTTGCTACTGTCGTATTGATGGGCATTATTCAGGTGCTGGCAGGGACTTTAAAGCTGGGTAAATTTATACGAATGGTTCCGCACCCGGTGATGCTGGGCTTTGTGAATGGTCTTGCCATTGTTATCTTTCTTGCCCAGCTGGGACAGTTCGGAGTAGCTGGTGAAGCCGGATGGCTCAATGGCACTTTCCTGGAAGGCAGTGTTCTGGATGTCGCATGGGTTGAGGGAGTTGAGCTTTATATGCTGGTTGGTCTCGTTGCCCTGACCATGGCCATCATTCATTTCCTGCCCAAACTGACCACTGCGGTTCCTTCCTCCCTGGTGGCCATTGTTGTTGTGAGCCTTCTGGTGTTTGCTTTTGGGCTTGATACCAGAACGGTAGGCGATGTCGCTGGTATTGCGGGCGGACTGCCAACATTCAGTATCCCGGCGGTGCCTTTCAACCTTGAAACATTGTGGATTATTCTGCCGTACTCCCTGGTACTGGCGGCTATCGGCCTGATTGAATCATTGCTCACTTTGAGAATGGTGGACGAAATTACCGAAACCCACGGTAGTTCCAATCGTGAGTGTATTGGTCAGGGTGTGGCGAATATTGCCACGGGCTTCTTTGGTGGTATGGGTGGCTGTGCCATGATCGGGCAAAGCATGATCAATGTGAACTCTGGGGGACGTGGTCGTTTATCCGGCATTTCTGCAGCGCTGTTTTTGCTGGTGTTTATTCTTTTTGCTTCCTCATTGATTGAGCAGATTCCTGTCGCTGCCCTGATTGGCGTGATGTTTATTGTTGTGATTGGCACCTTTGAGTGGAGTAGCCTGCGTATCATGAACAAAATTCCAAAAGGCGATGCTTTTGTTCTGGTACTGGTGTCGGTTGTGACCGTTCTGACGGATCTCGCCGTAGCGGTCATCACAGGTGTTATTGTGTCGGCACTGGTCTTTGCCTGGGAACATGCCAAGCATATCCGGGTTGAAAAGAAGGACGACCTCAAGGGCTCAACGGTCTACAAAGTTCATGGTCCACTGTTCTTTGGCTCAACCACTACATTCCTTGAGCAGTTTAAACCGCAGCAGGCTAACAAAGACGTTATCATTGATTTCGCTGACTCCAGGGTGTGTGACCATTCCGGCCTGGAAGCCATTGATACACTGGCAGAGCGTTACCTTAACTCAGGTAAAACCCTGCACCTTTTACACCTGAGCCCTGACTGTTGCCAGCTGCTCAAACGCGCAGGCAATCTGGTCGAAGTGAATGTAATTGAAGATCCAAAATACTTTGTGGCTACTAATGCCTGATGTCGTTTAATCGAGGCTGGAGGCAGATGTTGGTTTTTGGCTTTTGGCTATTAGCTGTTGGTCAGACAGTATGAGCAGCCAGCAGCCAGCAGCCAGCAGCTAAAAGCTAAAAGCTAAAAGCTAAAAGCTAAAAGCTAAAAGCTAAAAGCTAAAAGCTAAAAGCTAAAAGCTAAAAGCCCGGCTATTAAAACCGCCTTTAACCTGAGGCGGTTTTTTTTCGCCCTGCCTGTCGAGGCGGTAAAAATCATTCTGAACACTCTGCCTCGTCTTATCCGGTAACCTTACTGTTACCAGTTGCTTGATCAGCCATGTTTTCTGGTCTTTACTACTGCCCGATTTATAGAAGGTATCGACATAGAGGCAGTTAAATCATTCGGTGCCGTAGCTTTCTGATTGTTTTAATCATCAGTCTGGAGGCTGTTTTAGTGGAAAATAAAAAAAGCCATACGGTCGTGTTTATATGACAAAACTCTGCAGATACTTTTTCAGGCGCTATGGGCTGATTTTGCTATTACTTTTTGCCTACCCTGCGATTGCCAAGATGAAAGGGCTTAACCAGGTTAATTTTTATGGAATGGGTAATTCTAAGAGTAAAACTTTAATTGTTACATTCATGCCAGATACACCCCTTTTTATGATCTCTAATGAGAATGATGATCATATGTTTGCTCCGGTACCTCGTGACATTGAAAATATTTTACCTGTAACTTATATACCAGATGCTGCACCGGCTCCAAAACTGTTTGAAAAGATGGACTGGGCTACCATGTTTGTATTTACTGCGAGGTTTGCAAATTTTGTAGAGGTTAGTCCCAGGGGGGCAGTCCATAACGATTTGCAGTTTGATCCAGAAGACCCTTTGTTTGGCAGGGTTTCAGGTCATACGTTCAGGTATCACTATTATCAAGTCTTCAGACAGGACAACAGACGAGTTATACGTTTGATTTTTTTACAGCAGGGTGATGCTTCGGCATCAGAAATTCATTCGATTTATATTGACCTGCATGTAGCTCTACCAGAACCAGATGACTCAGACCACATACCATTCGTTGTTCAGGCGGTACGCTTCAACAGAGGTGGTCAACTGATTGATGGATTTCAAACTCTGCCTAATATTGCAGCGCACATACAATTCAAAGAGCAGAAAAAAACAAAGCGAAAAGATGATGGTGATCAGTCCCAAAAAGAACCTGAACCGCCGGGCAAAAAAGACCCGCCTGAAGGCTCGGGCAAAAAACGCAAAACAGGCAGCAGTAACAGAAGCTGGGGCTTTAACTCAGGCTGGGGTGGTGGGGGCAACGTTTGCTCAATGGTTCAGTTCTTTATAGCTGCAGTGCTGCTCAGTATTCCTTCTGACCAAAAGGTTCTTTTTTATCCCGACAAAGCATAAACCTCTCTCTCTTCCCCCCGCTCATCAACGGACTTAAGGCGGATATTAAAGCCCCAGAGATAGTGCAGGTGCTTTATGATTTCCTGTGTGCTTTCCTCCTCCAGCGGACGACCCTCATGCATAGTGTGAATAAGCGTCAGTGAGCGGTCACCGCGAATATCCACGTTGTAAATCTGAATGTTTGGTTCCGTGTTGCCCAGATTGTACTGGGTGGCAAGGGACTGCTTTAATGTCCGGTAGTCCGGTTCATCATGAATGCAGGACACTTCAAGGAAAGAGTTGACATCGTCGTCTTCGATGCAGAACAGGTGCATATCCCGCATCACTTTGGGTGACAAATATTGCAGAATAAAACTTTCATCCTTGAAGTTGTGCATGGCGAAGTGCAGGGTGTCGAGCCAGTCAGAACCGGCCAGGTCAGGAAACCACTCCCGGTCTTCAGGGGTTGGAGCTTCGCAGATCCGGCGGAGATCCCGGTAAATATTAAAACCCAGAGTGTAAGGGTTTATGCCGGTGTAACGGGGATCGTCAAAATCGGGCTGAAACACGACACTGGTGTGAGAGTGCAGTATCTCAAGCATATACCCTTCATTGATAAATCCCTGTTTGTATAGCTCTTGGGTCAGGGTGTAGTGCCAGAACGTTGCCCAGCCTTCATTCATCACCTGCGTTTGTCGCTGGGGATAGAAGTACTGGGCGATTTTGCGCACGATACGAATGATTTCACGTTGCCAGTTTTCCAGCAGGGGCGCATTTTTTTCAATAAAGTACAGCAGGTTTTCTTCCGGCGCTTCAGGAAAGCGTTTTTTTTTCTTACTTTCAGGTTCTTCCTTAGCCGGGATCGTTCGCCACAAGTCATTGAGGTTTCGCTGAATATACTCTTCGCGCTCTTTGGCCATCGCCTCTTCTTCAGCGGCAGAAACAGGCTTGGGGTGTTTGTAGCGATTAACTCCCTGGTTCATCAGGGCATGACAGGCGTCTAACAGCTCCTCAACTTTGTCGACACCGTACTTCTCTTCGCACCGGGTAATGTAGTTTCGGGCAAACAACAGGTAGTCGATAATCGCGTCGGCATCGGTCCACTGCTGAAACAGATAGTTGCCCTTGAAGAATGAATTATGACCGTAGCAGGCATGGGCGATCACCAGTGCCTGCATCGCCATGGTGTTTTCTTCCATCAGGTAAGCAATGCAGGGGTTGGAGTTAATCACTATTTCGTAAGCCAGTCCCATGTGGCCGCGCTGGTAGTTTTTCAGGTTGTCCAGAAAATGCTTGCCAAAACTCCAGTGGTTGTACATAAGAGGCATTCCTACTGACGCATAAGCGTCAATCATCTGCTCGGAACTGATGATTTCAATCTGGGTCGGGTAGGTATCCAGCCGGAATTGTTTTGCCAACCTGCCTATGGTTTCGTCGTAGGTGCTCAACTGCTCAAAGGTCCATTCAGAACCGGTTGATAGAGGTTTCTGATCTGACATTCAGTCACTTCTCCGGGCAAATAAACGACGAAAAACCGGATAAATATCCGCATAGTTGCGAATCCGCTGCTGGGCAAAATAGTCGGCAAATTCATCCTGTATCTGCTGGTAGGTGTGCCAGAGGTTCTGGGGGCGCTCGGCAATTTCAACGTAAGCAAAATACTGAACCCTTGGCAGGAGTTTTTCTGAAATAATCTTCTGGCAGATTTCAGTATCAGTTTCCCAGTTATCACCGTCAGATGCCTGGGCAATATAAATGTTCCAGTCTGCAACCGGGTAGCGTTTATCAATAATATGGCTGGCCAGGTCCATGGCTTTGGAGACCAGCGTACCACCGGTTTCACGGGCATAGAAAAACTCCTCTTCATCGCACTCCCTGGCTTCAGAGTGGTGGCGAATAAAGACCACTTCTACGGCCTCATAACTGCGCTGGAGAAACAGATAAAGCAGCAGGAAAAAACGCTTGGCTATGTCCTTGATATCCTGTCCCATCGAGCCGGACACATCCATGATGCAGAACATAACCGCTTTGCTGGAAGGTAAAGGAATTTTGACCAGGTTGTTGTATTTCAGGTCAAACTCATCAATAAACGGCAGTCGTTTTATAGATTGCTGAAGCTCCCTGATTCGCAGTTTGAGCGCTGCTGCTTTTTTCAGGTCTTCCGGGTCATTGCTGTTTTGTAAAGAGTCCAGCTCTGCCTGCAGTGCTTTCAGCTTTTTTCTTTTTTTTGCAGACAGCGCTATACGACGGGCATACGCTGCCCGCAATGATCGTACGACATTAATCCGCTCTGGCGAACCAGCCGATGTAAATCCTCCCCGTCGTAAAGTGTACTCAGTGGTGCTTTTCAGGCTTTTGCGTAGCATGTTAGGCAGTGCAAGGTCTTCAAATACATAGTCCAGAAACTCTTCGCGACTGATTTGAAACACAAAATCATCGACACCTGAGCCATGGTCGCTGGCGGCTCCCTGCCCACTGCCTCTACCTTGTCCGGCAGGAGGTCGGGAAAACCGGTCACCTTTATGGAACGCCTTATTGCCTGGATGTACTCGCTGATTTTTGCCACCCTGGCCATGATGAAAGATGGGTTCGGAAAGGTCTTTTTTGGGGATATGAATGTTGTCGCCACGGTCTGTATCGGTGATGGAACGCTGGTTAACGCTGTCCTGAACGGCTTTCTTAATGATTTGCTTATAGCGCCTCAGAAAGCGTTGCCGGTTAACCGTGCTTTTCTTTCCTGTACTGCTTCCGGCGCTGTCACGCCGGTCAATGATGACTCTCATTGATAGCCGCTCCCGGTCACTGGGATTTTCTTACCCGGATGTACCATTCGGATAACAGTCGTACCTGCTTTTCGGTGTAGCCATGCTGAACCATGCGCTCGACAAATTCGGCATGTTTGCGCTGTTCTTCCTGTGAGGCCTTGGCGTTGAATGAAATAACCGGCAGCAGGTCTTCTGTGTTGGAGAACATTTTTTTCTCAATCACCAGGCGCATTTTTTCATAGCTGAGCCAGCTGGGATTGTTGCCTTGCAGACTGGCTCTGGCCCGGAGAACAAAGTTAACCACTTCATTACGGAAGTCTTTGGGGTTGGCGATGCCAGCGGGTTTTTCAATTTTCTCCAGCTCGTCATTAAGCGCGCTGCGGTCAAGGATTTGTCCGGTATCCGGGTCCCGGTATTCCTGATCCTGAATCCATAAATCCGCATAGGTAATATAACGGTCGAATATGTTCTGACCGTATTCAGAGTAAGACTCCAGGTAGGCTGTCTGAATTTCCTTGCCCAGGTACTCAATATATTTAGGCGTCAGATAGCCTTTGATAAAGCCCCGGTATCGGTCTTCCAGCTCTTGTGGAAACTGTTGCTGTTCAATCTGTTGTTCCAGCACATACAGCAGGTGAACCGGGTTGGCAGCGGTTTCGGTAGGGTCGAAATTAAAAACACGGGACAGTATTTTAAAGGCAAACCGGGTCGACAGCCCTTCCATGCCTTCATCAACCCCGGCAGCGTCTTTGTATTCCTGCAGGGATTTGGCGTTAGGGTCGGTATCTTTCAGGTTCTCCCCGTCGTACACCTTCATCTTCGAGTAAACAGAGGAGTTTTCAGGCTCCTTGATTCGTGACAGAACTGAAAACTGACTCAGCAGCTGCAATGTGTCCGGTGCGCAGGGAGCGTCGTGTAACGAGCTATGGCGCAGCAGCTTCTGGTAAATATGGGTTTCCTCACTGACCCTGGTGCAGTAGGGGACTTTGATGATATTCACCCGGTCGATAAAAGCCTCATTGGTTTTATTGTTCTTGAAGGCCTGCCACTCCGACTCGTTGGAGTGTGCCAGCACAATGCCTTCAAACGGCAGTGCCCCCAGCCCTTCGGTACTGTTGTAGTTGCCTTCCTGGGTTGCGGTCAGCAGCGGGTGCAGCACCTTGATAGGCGCTTTGAACATTTCCACAAACTCCATTAGCCCCTGGTTAGCACGACAGAGCGCGCCTGAAAAACGGTAGGCATCAGGGTCATCCTGGGCAAACTCTTCCAGCTGACGAATATCGACCTTGCCAACCAGGCTGGAGATGTCCTGATTGTTCTCATCACCGGGTTCTGTTTTGGCAATAGCGACCTGATGAAGACGACTGGGGTAGAGTTTAACCACCCTGAAGCGAGTGATATCGCCACCAGACTCCTGCAGTCGTTTAGCAGCCCAGGGCGACATGGTGTAGCGAAGATGGCGCTCAGGAATGCCGTATTCATCCATTAACATCTGTCCATCGTCGTTGGCATCGAACAGACCCAGTGGTGATTCAAAGACGGGTGAGTCTTTCAGGGCGTAAAAGGGTATGCGCTCCATCAGTGCTTTCAGCTTTTCAGCCAGGGATGACTTACCCCCGCCAACGGGGCCTAGCAGGTAAAGTATCTGCTTTTTTTCTTCCAGTCCCTGGGCGGCATGACGGAAGTAGGACACCAGCTGCTCGACAGGTTCTTCCATGCCATAAAATTCGTCGAAGGTCGGGTAGCGTTGAATCAGTTTATTGGAAAAAATCCGGCTAAGCCTTGGGTCACGGGACGTATCAATCACTTCTGGCTCGCCAATGGCCTCCAGCATGCGTTCAGCGGCACTGGCATAAGTGTGAGGATTATCACGACAAAGCTCCAGGTATTCCTGAAGGCTCATCTCTTCCTGCTGTGTGGACTCAAATCTTTGCTGATAGTGAGTGAACAGTGACATTGTTTTCTCTCTCAATGGCTGAGGCTCTGGTAGTGGCTTAGAACTCTCATTGGCTTAGAAAAAGTCTGTCGTTTATTGGTTATTGGACGCCGGTTACACAGCAGGCTCGTCAAGAGTGGTCATATCCAGCCGCATCGTGTCGTGAATGTTCTGTGGACTAGCTGTTTGAAGGAAACCGTCCAGGGGTTTTCAATCAGGCTTAAGGATTATAGTTGCAAATCTGAGGGGTGTCTGACGCTGCTTGACTGCACTTGATGGATAGACCCTTTCAGTCTATAGAAAATGTTGCAACAGAACCTTCTCTGTCAGCAGACCAACGAGGTCTTCAGCGTATGTTAGTAAAAAAACACTTTAGAGCTGTTACGGCACTTCTTTGTGCATTATCTGGCACTATTGCTTCAAATTTTTCTACAGCTGCTCCTGCTAATTCTACACGGGCATCATCGTCTACCACGGTTACCCCTGTAACTTCTACAGCAACAACAGATCCTACATCTTTGGCAGGGGCAGTAAACACGGCAGGCGAAACCATTCCGGAAAACGTAACCAGTTCGCCCCCTCACACTACCATGCGCTCTGGTAATGCGACCATTCCTGTGACGTCTACAGCAAACCTGCCAACAGCTCCAGCAACCGTGAGTTGCGCCGGGATTGCTTCAGCAAACTCCGGGAAACAAAAATTGATAACAAGCGCCCTCAATCAACTCAAAGCTGAAGGTTATACCAGGCAAAATTGCGTTTTAATCGAACACAAAGACTATTCTGATGAAGGTTCAGACGCAGGTGCTGTTTTGAGTCTATTGCCAGAAAATACAACGATACTGCTGCACGGTGAGACAGACAGAGACAGTATTCAGTTGTTGACTCCAATTAACCTGAAAAGCGGTCAGCATTTAATTGGGCTGGCCTCCAAGGGAAAATATGTGAAGCTGCTGGCACCGAAGCTATTTGTTGGCATCAGCATGGTACAAGTAGGAAGCAGAAAGTTTGTAAAGAATGAACCTTTACGGAATACCTCTGTGATCCGGGGTATTGACTTTGCACCAGCATGGGATGATTCGAGGGACTCAGTGGATCCAATTATTTATGCCCAATGTTATAACGGAGAGCTTATTGTTAAAGATAACCATTTTACCCTTGATCGCAGATCGGCTGCTTTTCTGGGCTGCTATGAATCTAATAAAAACGTGGCACTTTCGGACTCCGTATCGCTGGAAACTGGTGAGGAAAAAAGCAGTATGCGTGGTGGTCCGGGACTGTTGTTTGATAGCAACATCGTCAATGGATTAAATGCAAAACGTGCTGAAGCCTCGTACCATCCTGATGAAGGTGTATTTATTAAAACGCCGTTGGTAACCCATCTTCCCAAAAAATATCAGCCAGTTGTTCAGAACAATCAGTTTATAGGGATTATGAAGGAGGCCATTGAACTGGAAACTGGCAGTGATGCATTTATTTTAAGCAACGCCGCCAAGGCAGCTAGTGCCGGGGTTTTAGTGGAGGGAGGCTTTCTTCTGAAAGGTAATACTTCAGGAAACCCACCGTTATATACACTTACTGACAACGTGCTGGAGACGACATCCTGGGGTGTCAAAATTGAAAAGAATATTCATCTGTCAATGTCAAAAAACGAGATTACCTCGAACGAACTCTTCAGGCAGAATGAAGAAAACAGTCTTGTGACAGTGTCTGAAGTGAGTGCCGGGGTTAGCTGCGCAGCCTGCAATACCTGGACACCAAGTGCTAGTTCCGACAATGTCGATGCCTGTGAAGGCCTGAATAATATTCGCGGTAATATCCATTTTGTGAATGCAACCTGTAGTACAGTGATTGCCCGAAACGGTAGCCCTGCCACTGCCAGTAACGCGCTACATTCTGTGCTTACTGTGCTGGGTCTGTCATTTATGGCGCGTGGATTTTGACATAAAAACGGAAGCTCAACTGTTTGTTTCTTAGCATTTTCGCCGTAAGCCACCTGCCCTGAGGGCAGGGGCTTTTCGCAAAAAGAAGGTAAATACGCGTAGTTGAAGGTGTTTCTGGCTGACCTTTCATGCATACTTGCATGCACTCAAAACTCTCTGCTTTTCTGTTTAGTTCCAGTAATGAAAAAATTTATCGAAGCCAGCTACATCGCCCTGCTTGCCGCTACCAGCACTGTCACCTTTGCTACCGAAACCTCTGAAGCCCAGAACATGTCCATCGATATGTTTCCGGCAAAATTCGAAGGCTACACTCGCCATGTTATCCGCTTACCTAAACTGGAGGGTGAAGCTCGCCTGGATCTGCTTCCGGGCCGGGTGGTTCAGGGGGATTGCAATATACAATCAGCAAATGTTGCAGTGGAAAAAGGCAACGTTGAGGGCTGGGGCTACTCCTACTACAAAATCAGCGAGTTTAACATCGATCCTGTGATGACGATGATGGCCTGCCCGGCAGGAGTTCAGGAAATGAAAGTCATTGCCGGCGATGATCAACTGCAGGACATGCGCTACAACGACCGTATGCCTCTGGTTGTTTTTGTAGAAAACGGTATGACTCTGGATTACAAAATCTGGCGGGTAAACCCTGAAGAGGCCAGTATTGAAGCGCCTGCAGGGTAATTGTCTGGTGACCAAAAAACGGGGAGTTGCGTAACTCCCCGTTTTTTTCAGCATTGGCAGTCTGGTATTGCTTTACTTAGGGCTTTACAAAAACAGAAACCGTTCTTGCCGGAACCACAAACGCTTTGTTGTTAAACGCTGCTGACTTAACGACACCGGATGCAGAGTTCTGCTGAACCGGATGTAACGTATAGCCGTCTTTAGCAAAATCATGCTTTTGCGCTTTGGCTGTCGCATTAATCATCACAACAATGCTTTCGTAGTCGCCATCTAATCCTTTAGTGTCGTCCAGTTCCATAACAATCACGCCTTCGGTTTGTTTCTCGCCGGTGTTATGGAACTTAACCATCTGCTGTACGTCTTCCAAAGTTTTCAGACGGAACAACGGACTGGATTTCCTTATTTGCAGATACTCCTGCATCAGTGCGCTGGACAGCTGAGCATGTTCTGACTTAACGACAGTTTTCTCATTCCCTGTGACTGTACGAATCAAGTCCCAGTTGTCCTTATCTTTGTCCTCTCTTGGCAGTCCAACGTTCCAGTTGTTATTCCAGTCAGGATTTTCAATGTCAAAATCGACCTTGTTGTACCAGTCGCCGGAATCGTAACTGTCACGCTGCATGGACTTGGAACGCAGCAGTTCAGCACCCAGATGAATAAAGGGGACACCCTGACTCAGAACCGGAATAGCCTGTGCCAGCACCTGCATCTGAACCCGCTGGTCAGTGGTCAGCTGATTAGCCAGCTTGTATTGGGTATTATCCCAAAGTGTCTGGTTGTCGTGCTTGGATACATAGTTCACCACCTCAATCGGGCTCTCGGTGTAACCAGCGGGTGCGCCGTTATAATCAACCTTTTCACCTTTGACCGTTTCTCCCTTGTAGTTGGTAAAAGTGAAGTCTTTCAGGTTGCCCGCCATGCCCAGACGAATGATGTCTGTGCCGTTTAGCAGGGCATCTTTGTCCGGAGACTGGTTAAGCTCATTCAGAACCCCCCAGGCACCACTGCCTAACCCTTGAGTCTCACGGATTTTGTTGCCGCTATCAAACGGACCACCACCGCGAATGGCGTCACGGGCGCGGTCACTGAATGTACCAATGCCAGCACCGCACATATTCAGCTGAGTGGCTGCTTCCTGACCGTAGTTTTTCTGGAACTGCATATCCCAACCTTCACCGTACAGGTAAATATGAGGGTTAATGGCTTCGAGTCTCTTTTTAATCGTCTCCATATTTGCCTTGGTGTGCAGCCCCATGAGGTCAAAACGGAAAGCGTCGATCTTGTAGTCACGAGCCCACACTTCCAGAGAATCCGCCATCAGTTTTTCCATCATCGCCTGCTCACTGGCAGTACCCGGACAGCAGGACATGTGGTCAACGTCACCTGTCGTGGTACTCAGGCGCTGGTAATAGTCAGGAACGATTTTATCCAGTACCGATTTTTCTGCCAGACCCGCTGCGTTGGTGTGGTTGTAAACCACGTCCATGGCAACACGGATATCCATATCGTTCAGGGCTTTCACCATTTCCCGGAACTGCATCACACGATTAACCGGCTCACCACCCACCGTATAGCTGCCTTCTGGCGCTGTGTAATGGAATGGATCGTAACCCCAGTTGAAGCTGTCGTGCATACGCACGTAGGCGTTCAGAGCCTGGGGCTTGTCATCACCACCCTGTCTGGCTTTGTCCAGGGCTTCTCCCAGCGTCATAGCTGAACCACAGTCACCACCAAACTCACTGTCTTTAACAGCAGGGTTCAGTTCACAGAGCTTGCTGAACTGGTCATCCAGATTAACGACCTTGTTCGGGTCTTCATCCACTGTAGCAATATCAAAGGCTGGCAATACCTGCAAATAAGTCAGGCCACTCTCACGCAGAGACTTCAAGTGCTTCATGCTGGCACGGTCTGACTCTGTAAATGCCCGGTATTTGCCGTTGTTTTCAGTATTGAAGCTACCCGCATTTTTATCAGAAAGGCTGATATCACGGATATGGGTTTCATAGACGACAATATCATCCGGACGGGATTGATCGATATTGTCCCAACCACCCGGTTTCAGGTCAGAGTCATTCAGGTCGACCACCTGTGTGAACTGACCATTGGTTGTTACTGTCAGGGAATAAGGATCAGTGACTCGACTGGTTTCCACTTTGCCCGTACTGCGGTGATACACTTCAACTTCATAGCGATAGAACTTGCGATCCAGCTCCGATTCATCGCCACTGAAGCTCCAGACACCGGTATTGTCATCACGCTTCATTGACTGGAAGCTGCTGTTGTTAACATCAGGAGTGTCTGAAACCTGAATTTTTACATTTCTGGCAGTCGGAGCCCAGAGACGAATGTTGACCTTTCCACCCTCTTCATAGGTCGCACCCAGCTTAGTATCTTTCAGACCGGTGTTGTCATAAAACAGGGCATCCAAAGCAAACGGGAACTGTATGCGGGTCGCCTGTATAACTTTACCGTCAGCATTGACGGCAGCAGCCACCAGCTGGTCTGTCACCAGACTTTTAACATCGACATCATTGGGTAAACGCCATAAGCTCATGCCCACGAAACCCGGATAACGGCTGGCATTGTCTTTGTCCAGGGTGCCACCGTTTTCCAGATTGATCTGGTTATCGTAACCAGTCAGCTTTTCTCCTGATGAATCCGTCACGATACGGCCATCTTTTGAAGACAGGAGTTGAACTTTTGTTGCACCGGCGGGAATATTCCACACCAGCTCACCGCCATTCAGCAGATGCGCTGCGGCACCTTTCAGCAAAGGGATAGGCACAGGGTCAGTGGACAGATCGCAACTGCCTTCGATGGCATAGACGTCTTCGGCAAACTGTTTGACGGAGTAAGTTAAGTCAGAGCCGCAGTTTTTCTCATCACCATTTTTAATAATGAACTTAAAATCCTGCTTGTCGTTTCTCTTAGCCTTCAAGTCGATAAGGTAATAAGCGCCATGGGTCTCATGAATGCCCGTTCGCAGCAGAGGTTCGTTCCAGTCGGTAGCAACACCTTCTGCCAGATCGTTATCACCGAGATCATCCCAGAGGTGAAGCCCCCAGCCTTCGTAATCCCCGCCTGCGCGCTTATAAAAGACAGCCACCTGATCGTCTTTTAATTCGGGAACGGGTGGTGTTGGTGAAGGTTTTTCGTCGTCGTCATCATTATTGTTACAACCCGCCATGATAAGGGTTGCACTGGCTATACAGGCAGCCAGGCCCACTTTCTTAAAAATGTGATTCATCTGTTTTCAATAATTATTTAAGACTCATTACAACGTGGGTACATAACGCAACCACTCCTGACTCAGTCGTTTTTCTTTTTATTATTGAAAGATGATCAACAAAAAAAATTGATTTGAAACAGCGTTTTGCAGCAATTTTGTTGTAAACGTTTTCAGGTATACTTTAATTGACACAGTCAGCCGCCTTCCATAACAGAATGTTTTTTCCCCTGTACTTTTTTCAGCGAAAACAAATAACCTGATAACTTTTCCTTCGCACAAAAATCCTTCCAGTTTTTATAAGGTGGCCTGCCCCGGAAACGGGCATATTCATTTAACTCCAGAACCACGTCATCATCGCAGACAATCACCTGATCACCCTCAAACCGAAGGCTGACATAATGGCCGGAAGTTGATGAGCTGCCCCGGTGGCAAACGATACCGGTCATCTGGTATTCATGATTTTCTGGTTCACTGTCAGGGCTTCGTGCGATCGGAATGCGAACCCGATTTCCCGAGTAATTCATCAAAGTCGCTGCTTCTTCGTTGAGTTTGTTGGCCCTGCCACCTTCAAACTCAAAGATTTTCATTTGCAGCATAAGCCGTTCCGGTGGCTTTTGGCCGGTACTGACGAACACCTGTTGTTTGAGCGTATCAACCTGATCTCTGTCTGTCAGTCCGGCTCTGGCTTTATCAGCCCGATCCCATTTGAACTGATTAAATTCATCCAGCTTTTCCTCAGAGAGATGAGCAGAAATGCATCGGTTAATGGTTTTGGAGCCCTGCCGGTTCACGGCAATGGGCAAAAGGGCATTCTGGTCATCATCCACTGTTTTTCTTAGCCTTTCCTGGCCCTGATACATCATTTTTTTATGATCATACAGACGCACACTGCATTCAGGGTGGCGGCTCAAGCCAAAAATATCCGCAAGGTCATTTAAAAACTCATGGGGGTCCTGCTGGGGAATCAGGGTAGGGCGAAGATTATCGGGCTGCTGGTCAGTAAGAATAAAAGACGCTGATTGTCTGCCGGTTGCCTGACTGTATCTCAGATAGTCCTGCATAAACTGACGTTGCAGGCTGACCAGTGCGACAGGACGATGACTACGGTCGTTGATAGCGTCACACACATTCAGAAAGCTTTGTTGCAGCTGGAGGTAGAGCATTGTCTGGTCTTCAGTGAGCCCTATGGGCTGATAATCAAGCACTACATCCGACAGCTCCGGGGCAGCCATCTGGGCGGCAATCATCTGCAGGGAGGCGTTCATAAAACAGTTATTCCCCCAGTTGTAGAGCCCTGATGCATAAGGCTGCATATCGGCCTCACGAATCTGATCGATCGCGGTTCTCTCCGGTACAACGTCCTTATACTTTCCAACCGTTTTAAAGGCGTTTAATAACGCCTCTCTGCGCATCTGGGTTCGATTTTCGGGCGTATTTAACTGGGCATAGACATCGGCGTCTAATCCGGCAGGATTCAACTCCATGGCGTCGTCTTCCAGGGCGTTCGAATGCAGCAGAATCGAATACATGTCGGGCGTAAACCGCACACCGATCATGTCCTGATAGTGTTGCAGCTTGCGAAAGTGTTTTAGGGAGCTGACCGCCCTATCAATAGTTACCGAGCCTTCAGGTAACCCGGCAAACAGCTGTCTGAATTCATCTTCCGATTGAAACAGGGGATTTCCAGTGGCATCTTTTTCAAGCCTCAGCCTCGCCATCAGGTGCTGCTTCGCTGCGGATGCGGGAGCGCGGCTTACCCGAACGTCCGACCTTACTGCCTGAAGCAGCTCCGAAAATGTCTCCACAGCCGGACTGATATCACCTTCTTGCAGCAGGTCTTCTACCATTTCGCTGTTTAACAGGTCATATGTTATTGCGTCCTCGTAGTCTTCAGCTTTTATCGCTTTGGAGCGATCCCGAGCGATCTGAAAGGCCAGCTGTTGCTTTATCTCTTCGGACTCTTTGGCAACGGGGGCAGAGACCGCTTTTTGCGCTTCTGTACGAGGTTCTGGTGCATTCTGCCCGGAAAGTTGATTGGGGTGATTGTTGGCGACAGGGGCAGCGCGTCGATTGCGCAAAGGCCGTCTGGTAATATTTTGGTCTTGTGCTGGAGGGGGAGTGCGCCTTTGCTCTAAATGGCGCTGAATAATACGATCCTGCTTAAGCTTTTTCAGTGCCTCCTGCTGCCGGGTTATTTTCTTGTCCAGCGCTAACATCATCTGCTTGAATTTGGGCTTGCCGAACAGCAGTCTGGTAAGAAACCACTGATCAGTGTGCGCCTGACCCAACCGCAGTATCTCTTTTGATTCGTTTTGCAAAAAAGCTTCGTATTTTTCCTCCCAGTCATCCGGGAAATAGAGTTGAAAAAGACCCTGCAAACGATCCAGTGCTTTATTCAACTCATCCTTATCATTGCTAACGAAGGCTTCCAGTAAATCAATCTCTGCCTGGTGAATTGGGTTTATGGGTTCTTCCTGATAGAGGTTAACTAGATTTTTGCACTGTTCCCGGTTCACCACTGTGACGGAACGTTCATTTAAATCTAACTTAGAGATCGCCTGCTGATCCTGATATTCCGGAATGTTCAGCTTGCTGGCCAATTGTTGCCGTCGATGAATAAAGAGCTTTACGGCCCGACCAAACTTTTTTGCCTCACCGCTCTGCCAGAATATTCCTTTTTCTTCGGTTCCAAGCTGTTTCTGGCCCGAAAAGCACATGATATTGGCAGATGATTGCTCTTGGGCAATACCGGACTGATTGAACGCTAAGGGGTTAAATGGCTGCGTCATTGGTTTTAAGCCTGCCTGATCCGTTGATTCATAATCGGTTTATCGGTTAGCAGCCCATTAACTTCTGGTAGATCAGCCGATCTTTTTGAGCCTTTTACTCTATCCTGAAAATGCCCCGTTCAGACCCTCAGCTTCTCCCGCTTTTGATACGCTGTAACCATTGTTTAATCTCAGCCAGGGCAACCTTATTCTGCTGATTGCTGCGAAGGGCAATGACCTCGGCAATAGCAGCGTCTGTCAGCTCACGATTCTCCATCAGCCGCTGCAAATGATCAGGTTTCCTGAGTCGGTCAGGGTTTGCCAGCAGCTCTTTTAGCTTCTCGTGTCTTTGGGGTAATGGTACGGCCCGGAGTTCGGTTAACCGGGCTAACCAGTTAAGCCTGAATTCACGGTTTTGCTGCTCAAGGTTATGTAAGTTTCCAGCCCAGCTTTTTAACGCCTTCTTTTGATTCCGGTTCAGGCTGCCAACCCATGGCTTTAACCTTTTTTTCATTCGGGCCATTTTGTCTTGTTCCCACTCTTTCCGGCTCATAACCAGACGGGATTCATAACGTTTCAGCATTTGCTTACTGATATTATTGGTTAATTCCTGCCTTTGCTGTTCAGATAACTGTTCCAGCAAATGCAGTAAATGAGGTTCTGCCCGGGCAATTAAACGATCCCGGAACATCATTACTTTCTGACGGTGAGAGCGTACAGAAACCAGAATATCTTTCCGGGATAACTGCGGCTGCGATAACTGTTCCCGAATACCCTCAAGCCACTGTTGATAATCCTGAAGTTCGCTCTCTTTATGCCACTGCTGCAACTGGCTGAAACGCTTGTCAAAGTCCTTCTTCTGCCCGGAGGTCAACTCTACATAATCGTCCACATACCAGTGCACCAGCCAGTCCAGGTTGTTATAAACATAGGAGGTTGAGCAGCTGTGCAGGAAGGGTAGCGAAAATAGAAGAAGCAGGCTGTAGACTCTTTTTTTTAAGGTATTCATACGCTCATATATTAATGTTTTTTTCTTTGAGCCTACTTCTACATTAAATCAACGGTTGAATTATTTCCAATCAATCAGACTCAAACCAAAACCTTTTCCGAAGTCAGAGATTAAACAACGATACAAAGTCAAAAAAATAATCATTCGCATTTAATAATGCTTACACATAGCGTGTTTTTACATTGTGGGCTCATCAATGTTCACAAATAGAAACAAAAACTGACCCATATCAAATCATTGATTAACAAACTCATTAACAATTCCCACCATATTAATAAATAAGAACACCGCCAGGTTCTGAATAAATATCGGACAGCGTATTTCCATGAATAATTTTTTGCTCTGTTTCGAAGCCTGACTACCTCTTCCGCAAACAGTCTGAAAATAAAACGACGGAAGACCTGATCTGAACAACAGATGGGGGAGTGCGATTGGATACCAGTCTTATTATCACCAGCGCCACAGGCTTTATGGCCGTATTAGGTGGGTTGCTGGCTGTATTGCTTATCGTTGCCAATAAACGCCTGTATGTCTTTGAAGACCCCCGTATTGATGAAGTTGAAGACCTCTTGCCAAGGGCTAATTGCGGCGCCTGTGGTTCTCCCGGTTGCCGCGCCTTTGCTGAAGGGCTGGTGGCAGGGACTTTCCAGCCCGGTCAGTGTACCGCCAATTCCAGTGATAAAAATAAAGACATCGCCAGCCTGCTCGGTGTCACCATGAGCATTGCCGAGAAACAGTTGCCCCGTGTCGCCTGTGCCGGTGGTTCACACGTGGCCTGGCAGCGCGCTCATTATGAAGGCATGGAAGGCTGTCGTGCCGCCGACCTGGTGGCCGGTGGTGGTAAAGGCTGTAACTGGAGCTGTCTGGGACAGGGTGACTGTGTCGTCAGCTGTCAGTTCGATGCCATCTATCTTGATCGCAATGGCCTGCCCCATGTGGATGCAGAAAAATGCACGGCCTGCGGTGATTGCATCGATGCCTGCCCCAGAGTCTTGCTCTCCATGCAACCCATCAGCCATAAACTCTGGGTTGCCTGCAATAACAAAGAGTTTGGCGACAAGGCCGAGTCCGACTGCGGCGTTGCCTGTACCGCCTGTGGCCGTTGTGAAATGGATGCGAAAGAAGGCCTGATCGCTATCAGTAACAATCTGGCTACTGTGAACTACACCCAGAATAACAAGGCAGAAAAAGCTGCCATAGAACGTTGCCCAACGGGTGCCATCGTCTGGCTTGAGAAAGACGACATTATCCGTAAAGGCAAAAAAGCAAAGAAGGTCATCCGCAAAGATGCCTTGCCTGTTGCGTAATACACGGAAGGAGATCTCTCTTGGTCAAGTCAGTCGAAAAGCAGTTCAAGTACCCTGGCAAGCGTATGGCCATCGACGGTAACACTGCGGTGATCATGTGTGAACGTGAAGCCTCTGATGCTGCCGGTGCCTACCCTATCACCCCATCCACCCAGATGGGTGAGTACTGGGCAGAACAGACAGCCGCTGGTCATGTCAACGTATCCGGCAAGCCATTGATCTTTGTTGAGCCTGAATCTGAGCATGCGGCGGCGGCGGTAACAGCCGGTATGTCCATGAGCGGACTGCGTGCCACTAACTTCAGCTCTGCCCAGGGTATCGCCTTTATGCACGAATCCCTGTACGCCGCCGTGGGTAAACGCCTGCCCTATGTTCTGAACGTCGGCGCGCGGGCAATGACCAAGGCGTCCCTGAACGTACACTGTGGTCACGATGACTACCACTGTATCGACGACACCGGTTTCTTTCAGATGTTCGCCGCTAACGCCCAGCAGGCTGCCGACCTGAACCTGATTGGTCGCAAGGTAGCGGAACTGTCTCTAACACCTGCTGCCGTGGCGCAGGATGGTTTCCTGACCACGCACCTGATTGAGCCGGTTATGGTGCCTGAAAGAGAACTGGTGGAAACGTTCTGTGGTCGTCCGGACGATATTATTGAATGCCCGACACCGGCCCAGAAGCTGATCTACGGCGAGAAGCGCCGCCGGGTCCCGGAACTGTGGGATGTTGATAACCCGGTTGTGGCTGGTACGGTTCAGAACCAGGACGCTTACATGCAGTCCGTAGCCGCCCAGCGCCCTTACTTCTTTGAACACATTTCAAAGATCACCGACGAGTGCATGGAAGAGTATTACCAGCTCACCGGTCGTCGCTATGAACGTGTTATGAACTACAAAATGGACGACGCTGAATACGTGGTGGTCGGACAGGGCTCCATGGCCGAACAGGCGTGCGCGGTGGCTGACTACATGCGTGAAAAGCGCGGCATAAAGATGGGTGTCGTCAACCTGACCATGTACCGTCCATTTCCCGGCGATCTGATCGGTAAAACCCTGAAGGGGCGTAAAGGCGTTGTGGTTCTGGAACGTACTGACCAGCCTCTGGCGGAAGACCTGCCGCTGATTCGTGAGATTCGTGCTGCTCTCTCTAAATGTGAGGAAAATGGCAAGTGCCAGGAGAATGGTATGGCTCAGGGTGACAAGCCTTATGAGCAGTACGCCACTTTCGGCAAAAACGACACACCTCGTTTGTACTCCGGCTGTTTCGGTCTGGGTTCCCGCGATCTGCAACCTGAAGGCATTATCGCCGCCATTGAAAATATGTTGCCGGAAGGCGGGCACCAGAAATTTTTCTATCTTGGTATCGACTTTACCCGTGAAGAAGGATTAACCCCTAAAGAAGACATTCGTCGTCAGGAACTGCTGGACGCCTACCCTGACATCCACAAGATGAGCCTGAAAGGTTCTGAAAATCCGGACCTGTTGCCGGAAGGTGCGATTACTGCCCGCCTGCACTCCATTGGCGGCTGGGGCATGATCACCACAGGTAAGAATCTGGCGGTAACCCTGTACGACCTGCTGGGTTATGACATTCGTGCCAATCCTAAATATGGTTCCGAGAAAAAAGGTCAGCCCACCACTTACTATCTGTCTGCGGCACCGGAGCCTATCCGCATCAACTGCGAATACCATTATGTTGACGTAGTCATGTCCCCGGATGCCAATGTGTTCGGCCATTCCAACCCATTGTTTGGTTTGAAGCCCGGCGGTGTGTTTATTATCCAGAGTTCCCTGGAATCCGCAGCGGAAGTCTG